>WLCS01000012.1 GCA_009705185.1 Actinomycetota bacterium | reverse complement strand
CCAAAGGAAATCAACGAGTATTTCCAGACGCTATAAATAGTGTCTGGTACATACTTCATTGAAGTATTAATTTAGAGAATGACTATTAAAGCCATTCTCTGGCATTGACTTATGGCACGCTGTTGAGTTCTCAAGGTACGGATGCGCACTGCATCGCCAGATTTCTCCGGCTTTTCAGGGCAGACCGCCAAATCTAGTCCATGGCTTTGCCCACGTCAAAACGGGCAAAAATGAGCTAGATCGGGAAGTTGTGCTGTACGTCCTCGTGAAAGTCCGTTCCACAGCAAGAGCGCAACTATAGGGCGGGCTCCCCTGGAAGGTCAAATCGGGGTCACAAAGGTGTACCCGAGTTGAGGATTTGCCCGCAAATCACCAAAAATTGCAGTTTTTACGCATAAAAAATGAGGTTTTTGGTAGCAGAGCTAAGGGCTAAACGAGTTCTACAGCGGCAAGGTCGCGCTTGCCCTTTCGCAAAACTGCATATTTACCGCATAAAAAGTGACTTTTTTCGAGTCTGAAATCCTCGCCGGCTATCTTCTCATTATTGAGATATGCGCCACCCTCTTTAACAATGCGACGAGCGGCCGACTTTGAATCAACCACACCAGTTGCTGCTAATAAATCTACCCATGTTGGTATTTCTTCACTGGCTTTCACCTGAGTGCGAGGCAACTCTGCAAGTGCTGATGCAAGAGTTGATTCATCTAGCTCTGCTAAATCTGCTTGTCCAAATAACGCTTTAGCCGCGACCTCTACACGTTGTGCAATATCTTCACTGTGAACCAAAGACGTGAGCTCGCGAGCAAGTTCTCGGTGTGCTTCGCGAGCACCAGGATTTTCTGAGTGCGATTTCTCAAGGGCTTCAATCTCTTCACGTGATTTAAATGAAAATACTTTAAGGAAATTAATTACATCCTTATCATCAGAATTCAGCCAGTACTGGAAGAAAGCGTAAGGAGATGTCATCTCTGGATCTAGCCACACTGAACCGCCTGCCGTTTTTCCAAATTTTGTGCCGTCAGCTTTTGTAAGTAGTGGAACCGTCAGCGCATGTGCTGATCCGCTTTCTACTCGTCGAATGAGATCAAGACCCGCTGTGATATTTCCCCACTGATCTGAACCGCCAATTTGAAGTGTGCAATTGTGACGACGGAAGAGTTCAAGGTAATCCATTGATTGCAGAACTTGATATGAAAACTCAGTGTATGAAATTCCATCTTTTTCCAAGCGAGTAGATACTGCATCTTTGTTAAGCATTTGATTGACACTGAAATGCTTTCCGATGTCGCGAAGAAATTCAATTGCCGACATGGGCGCAGTCCAATCAAGATTATTAACCATAACTGCAGGATTACTCTTACTTTCAAAATCCATAAACTTTGAAAGTTGAGTCTTAATCCGATTCACCCACTGCCCCACAACTTCTGTTGTGTTCAATGTGCGCTCTTCATTCTTACCGCTCGGATCCCCGACTAGACCAGTCGCTCCACCAACCAAAGGCAGAGGATTGTGACCAGCGAGCTGGAATCTGCGTAGAACAAAGAGAACAACGAGGTTTCCCACGTGAATACTAGGAGCGGTTGGATCGAAACCAACGTAAAGAGTTATGGGCTTCTTCAAAGCTTCTCGAAGCGCTTTCTCGTCGGTAGTTTGAGAAATCAGGCCACGCCACTTTAGGTCGTCAAGGAGATCTACCATCTGATTTTTCACGCACCCATCATCTCTGAAAAAGCTTTGGCCTTGTTGCTGAATTCCTTGGAGAATGCTTCAGTTTTTCCTGTGGCTTCCTTAATTTGGGCTGCGAAGGATTGAGGTGAGGTACCGCCTATCGTGGTGCGAGACTCAAGGGCGCCATGGACAGTGAGTACATCACGGACGCCCGCTTTGAGTTCCGGATGTATTGAAGCGAATTCCTGATCAGTGAGTTGATGCAACTGGCGCCCAGATGACTCGCAGAGCGCAACACATTTACCGGCAGCCTCGTGTGCATGAGCAAAAGGAACTTTCGCACGAACCAAATAATCTGCAATTTCAGTTGCTAATGAAAATCCAAGTGGCGCCGCAAGTGCCATTTTCTCGCGATCAAACTCGGTCGTTGCAACCATGCCTGTCACTGCTGGCAGCACAAGTAGAACAGTGTCGATTGAATCAAAGAGTGGTTCTTTATCTTCTTGAAGATCACGGTTGTAAGCAAAAGGAAGTCCTTTGAGCATTGTTAAAACACCGGTGAGATTCCCAACGAGACGACCAGCTTTCCCACGAGCTAATTCAGCCATATCTGGATTCTTTTTCTGAGGCATGATCGATGATCCCGTTGAATATGCATCAGCAACTTTTGCCCAACCAAATTCAGTAGTTGCCCAAATGCACCACTCTTCTCCAATGCGTGAAAGATGGATGCCCACCATCGAGAGAATAAAGAGTGCTTCAGCAACAAAATCTCGATCAGAAACTCCATCAATGGAGTTCGCCGCACTTGATGTAAAACCAAGATTTTGTGCTGTCGTCTCTGGTGATAAAGGCAGGGATGAGCCAGCGAGTGCTCCTGAACCAAGGGGGCTAACAAGCGCACGATCTAGCCAATCGATAATTCGGTCAAGATCTCGCGCAAAGGCCTGAACATGCTTTGCAATCTCATGACCAAAGAGAACTGGTTGTGCGTGCTGCAAATGTGTGAATCCAGGTGCTGGTGCATCTGCGTACTCACTAGCTTTTGCAATGAGCGCATGTTGAAGAGCAATGATTTGTTGAGCAACTTCAATCATGTGATCGATTGCGTAGAGGCGCAGATCTGTTGCCACTTGATCATTTCTTGAACGACCTGCGCGAAGTGAGCCACCGATTGCTCCAAGTTTTTCGGTGAGTCCACGCTCGAGGGCGCTATGAACATCTTCATCACTTTCAACTGCGCGAAACTTTCCAGATGAAACTTCTGATACAAGCTCTTTGAGCGCACCACGAATAGATTCGGCGACAGATTTATCTAGAAGTCCGCTCTTTTGGAGAACATCTAAGTGAGCAAGTGAAGAACGTAAGTCATACGGTGCTAGGCGCCAATCAAAATGAACACTTCTTGAAAGTGCGAAAACGGCGTCAGCAGGTGACTGCGAGAAACGACCACCCCAAAGCGCCATTATTTCTTCCCTTTCCTAGTTCTCGAAATTCCGCCGTAAGCGAGCAATTCTTTCGCTAGTTGAGCTCCTCCGGTGGCTTTTCTGGATACAACTAACACCGTGTCGTCTCCAGCTATCGTGCCAATAATCTCGGAAATCCCTGAGTGGTCGAGAGAACTTGCGAGAAGTTGCGCTCCACCTGGCGGGGTGCGCACAACAGCGAGGTTTCCACTGGCTTCTACCGAGATGATGAGATCAGATGGAACTGGCATGGTGCGAGAGATTGATTCGTCATCGGAATCCGAAATTTTGTACATGCTTTCGCCAGATGAAGAACGACCACGCACCGCACCTATCTCTTCCAGATCTCTACTGGCAGTTGCTTGCGTGACCGGAAATCCAGCTTTCTTCAATTCCTTTACGAGATCTGATTGAGAGTGAATACGACCAGCTTTAATGAGTGCAATAGCTTTAGCTCTACGTGCTGTGACGCTAGACATTGAAGTTCTCCCCCACTGCTTGTGTAAAGATTTTGACACATTTCTCTGCTTGCTTGATAGTGATATTCAGTGCTGGTGCAATTCTGATTACTGAATCTCCTGGTGCATTAATAAGAAGACCGAGTTCCTGGCATCGCTTTGTTACTGCCTTTGCAATCGGTTGTTCAAAAGTAAGACCAATTAGTAATCCTGCGCCGCGAACTTCAGAAACTCCAGGAATAAGAGCAAGCTCTGTCAACAGAAATTCCCCCATCTGATCGACGTGAGTGAGGAGTTTCTCTTTCTCGATAGAGGTGATCACAGCAAGGGCAGCTGCTGTTGCAATCGGATTTCCTCCAAAAGTTGAACCATGATCTCCGGCGACAAATAATTCAGAGGCTGGACCCATCGCAATCATTGCCCCAAGTGGCAGTCCGCCACCTAATCCCTTAGCCAATGTGATGACATCTGGTTTCACTCCGGAGTACTCGTAACCGAACCAATCACCGGTTCGACCCATACCGGTTTGTACGCAATCAAAAACCAAAAGTACTCCAGCAGCATCACAATATTCGCGCACCTTTTTCAAATAATCTGACGGTGGAACAATTACTCCAGCCTCGCCCATAATCGGTTCGATAATTACCATCGCGGTCTTCTTGGAAATGGCACGTTTCATAGCTTTCGCATCACCGAAAGTTACGTGCGTAATTCCCTTCAACAGCGGCTTGAACGGATCTCGTTTTGAAGGTTGGCCGGTTAATGAGAGGGCTCCCATAGTGCGTCCATGAAATGATTCTTTAGTAGCAACTATTTTGTTCTTTCCTGTCTTACGTGAAAGTTTAAGCGCTGCTTCATTAGCTTCTGCTCCGGAGTTGCAGAAAAAAACACGGGCGCTTTTATCGCCAGTCATCTTCTGTAAACGTTCAGCAAGATCCAAAACATTGGGGTGGGCATAGAAATTGCTGACGTGACCCAACGTTGTTACTTGTTTTGAGACCGCTTTAACGATTGCAGGATGGGCGTGGCCAAGGACATTGGTTGCAATTCCGGCTAGAAAATCTAGATAAGAATTCCCGTTTGCATCTTTTACGATCGATCCCTTACCGGATACCAATTCAATAGTTGGCGTTCCGTAATTATCTTGTAGGGCTCTTTGCCAACGCTTCATGCAACCACCAACGTTCCGCCCTTGCCAAGGAGGGCACTCTTGAGCGCAGATGGATTTGTTCCGTCGATAATTCGAACAGCCTTTGCTCCTGCACTTATTGCATCTAAGCAAGCTTGTACTTTCGGTGCCATTCCTTCAGCAAAAGTTGATTTCAAAGATTCTAGCTCCTCTGCACATATCGATGAGATGAGTGAATCCTTATTCGGCCACTGTCTATAAATTCCTTCGACATCGGTCATGATGATGAGCCATTGTGCATCGAGTGCTCCCGCGATTGCTGCGGCAGCAAGATCGGCGTTAACGTTGTAACCCACTTGCCCCGAAACATCACTGGCTAACGGAGAGATAACTGGAATCTTTCCCGAATCTACAAGCGCTTGAATCTTGCTTGGATTTACAGAAGTAACGACACCTACGAGCCCAAGATCGGCGGGCGTGCCATCTACGAGAGATGTTAAGGGTGTCGCAGTAAGCATCTGCTCATCGCGACCAGATAAAGCAACTGCATCGACTCCGTGCGCACAAAGTGAGGCTGCTACAGAAGGACCAACTTCGTGAGCAAGCACTTGTTCAACAACGTTAAAGGTTTCTTGTGATGTCACTCGAAATCCGCCCACAAAGTGCGATTCAATGCCCGCGTTCTTCAAGGCTTCGCCGATTTGAGGGCCTCCGCCATGAACTACAACAGCGGATACTCCTGAAGCGACAGCTTCTGAAATCGCCTGGGCAAAAGCCCCGTTTTCATCTGTCATTGCATGTCCGCCAAATTTGATAACAATCATGTCGAATACGCAGAATTCTCGTGGACGTAATCATGAGATAAATCATTGGTCATGACAGTCGCGCTGAAATTACCGACGTTCAGATTTACTTCGATTTTCACGAGTCTTTCCGTGAATGAAACCAGATTCTTATCTTCAAACGGCGCAGATTCTTTTGCAACGTGAATACCATTAAGGAAAACATCAATGTTCAGTGGATCCACATGAGCATCTGCTGTTCCAACAGCTGCAAGCACGCGCCCCCAATTGGGATCAGCACCAAAGATGGCACATTTAAGTAGATTATTTCTCGCGCAGGCACGTGCAACTTCCACTGCATCACTTTCAGATGCTGCTCCCGAAATCGAAATAGCAACCGTTTTAGTAGATCCTTCTGCATCAGCAATCAGCTGAGAGGACAAGGAGCTGCAAATTTGCATCAGTGCAGATTCGAACTCTTCATTTGAAAGTGTTACTTCTGAAGCGCCGCTTCCCATGAGTAAAACTGTGTCATTAGTTGATGTACAACCATCTGAATCGATTCTGTTATAGGTTCGATCAGCAACTCGCGTGAAAATCTCTTGTGCTTGAGCTGGAAGGACGGCGTCTGTCATAACAACAGAGAGCATCGTCGCAAGTGCTGGGGCAAGCATTCCTGCACCTTTTGCCACTCCCGCAAATTGGGCGCCAGAAACGGAAACTGTCGCCACTTTTGGAACACTGTCGGTAGTCATGATCGCGCGCGAGACTTCGTCGAGTGAATCTATTTTCATCTGTTTCGAAATCGAATCAAGGCCTACGAAAATTTTATCCATCGGTAGTAACTCACCTATAAGGCCAGTTGAACATACGACTACCTCACCAGAGGAAATTCCTAAAAGCTCGGCTACTTTCTCAGCAGAGTGATGAGTATCTGCAAAGCCTTGCGGACCAGTACAGGCATTTGCGCCACCGGAATTCAACACCGCAGCACGAACTATCTTTCCTTTGGTAACTTCGCGTGACCAAGTAACAGGTGCTGCAACAACTTTATTAGTTGTATAAACGGCAGCAGCATCAAACCTCGGACCAATATTTTCTATCAACGTAAGGTCTAACAAACCGGATGATTTAAGCCCTGCAGCGATTGCACCTGCTCGAAATCCTTGGGGAAGCGTGTTCATACGCCCAGCCCATCAAATTTCAAGCCGGCTGTTTCTTCGAATCCACACATCAGATTTGCGTTTTGAATCGCTTGAGCAGCGGCGCCTTTGCCAAGATTATCTATTGCAACTGAAACAATTAGGCGCGCAGAGTGTTGATCTACTGCAACTTGAATGTGAGCATGATTGGATCCTGTGAGAGCAGCAGTTTTTGGCATTTCTCCTAAAGGAAGAACTGTCACAAAAGCAGACTTTTCAAAGAATTCGGTATAAATCTTATGCGCTTGCTCTGTTGAAATATCTTGAGTCAACTTCATAGTAATCGTCGAAAGAATTCCCCGCGGCATGGGAGCAAGAATTGGGGTAAAGGAGATTGTTGCCTTAGATCCGGAGATCTTTGAGAGCGTTTGTTCAATCTCGGGAGTATGTTGATGTACGCCGCCAAATTTGTATGAAGATAAAGATCCAGCAACTTCACTTGCAATCAGGTTGATTTTTGCAGTTCTTCCCGCTCCGGTCGTTCCTGATGCAGCTACGACAACGACATCGCTGATGTCAGTAAATGTTGACGCAGGTGCAGCCCCAAGTGCGATAGATGTTGCGTAGCATCCAGGATTAGCGACTCTGTCAGAAGTAGAAATCAAATCTTTAAATGGTTGAATATCAGCGAGTCCATATGTCCAAGAACCTGCGTACTCTCCTGCGTAATATTGCTTCCACGATTCTTTATTCTCTAATCTGTAATCTGCACCTAAATCAACAATTTTCGCCGATGATTTTAATTGCGGAATTATCTTTGCTGATTCACCGTGCGGAAGTGCCAAGAAAATGAGATCACATGATTCAAAATCGGCAGACGAAAAGGCGCTGAACTTACGTGGCGCATAGCTTTGAAGATGCGGGTGAATTGATGTGATCTGCTCCCCCGCATTCGAATGAGCTGTAATCGCCACTACTTCGAAATGTGGATGCAGAGCAAGCAGTCTGAGAAGTTCTCCGCCTGCATATCCGCTAGCTCCTACGACGCCGATTTTCATGGCCCTAGGATAGCATATTTATGCATTCATTTGCATATTTATGCAGTGCGGAGAATTGCCCCGGTCTCCTTTGCAGCCGCTGCAACCGCTGATTCACGCATGTGGGTTACCTCGGTTCCAGTTAAGGTGCGGTCTGCCGCACGAAATACCAGAGAGAACGCGAGCGAAATTTTTCCATCGCCCAGCTTGTCGTAGCGATCAAAGAGGGTGATGGATTCAAGAAGGTCTCCTGCTCCACTTCGCAGTGCAGCCTCAACCTGGGCTGCCGACACGCTTTCATCAACAATGAGGGCAACATCCTGAAGAGCTGCAGGCATGGTGCCGACTGTGGTTGGTCTTACTCGTTCGGTATCTGGAAGAGCGCTGAGCCCTACCGCAAATGCCACTGATCTTTCCGGCAAGCCATACTGGGCAACAATTCTTGGATGTAGCTCGCCTGCATGTGCAACAGCTTTTCCATCAACAATGAGCTCAGCGCAACGCCCTGGATGCCACGGCGCGAAATCAGAACGCTTTACTGTCCACTGCAAATTGCATAACTGCAAAATATCTTGTGCGAATCCAAT
Source organism: Actinomycetota bacterium (assembly GCA_009705185.1). Lineage (GTDB taxonomy): Bacteria > Actinomycetota > Actinomycetes > Nanopelagicales > Nanopelagicaceae > Planktophila. The sequence continues at coordinate 4,966 of WLCS01000012.1, read as the reverse complement.
TGCGTCTTGCCATGAATAAGCGCGGGCTTTTCCTTGCCAATCTTCGTTCTCAGTTTTTCCTACTAACAACCCTGCGACGTGGAACGCTTGAGGAGGCACGCTTGCAAAAATCTCATCGATAATTTTCTTGCTAGGTCGTTTCGAAAGATCTGGCGAAATAAATGGGACAAGTTTTTGAGAACTTCTAAAAATTGATCCCATCTCAAAGATTGCAAAGTCTTTTGCGCCGCGACTGATATTTCTCTGAGCAACTTCAATAAGGCCTGGAACTAGATGTACTCGCATGAGCGGAAATTCTTCAGACATCGGATTGGCAATTCGATACGTTGAGGCACGCTCACCGAGGAATCCCATCGAATCTATTGTTTCTTGATTAGTGAATGGGAATGTTTGAACCTCTGCCAAACCGCGACTTGCAAGCATCTGTGCAATGGCGCGACGTCGTTTTTGCGTTGAAGTCAGTGATGCGTGCAGAGGACGCGGTGGCAATATGGATGGAATCTTGTCATAGCCAACCATTCGAGCTACTTCTTCCGTGAGATCTGCTGCCGTGAGTAAGTCCGATCTCCAAGACGGCGGATCCACCTCAAAGGTTTTCTCATTGACATCACAACCAACGGTGCGTAACACCTGAGCAATTGTCGAAGCGGAAATATCGAACCCAAGGGTACGTGAAACATAGGTGGGATCTAGTTTTACAGCTGGCGCAAAACGTGGCTGGCCATCTACAACCGTTGCAACATGTTGAGCTGAACTGTTTTCGGTCAGTAGCTGAACAAAACGAGCCGATGCATATTGCGCCAGAGATGGATCGACACTTCTTTCAAGTCGTCGTGATGCTTCAGAAGATAGTTTGTGACGACGCGAATTCTTGGCTACGCACACTGGATCAAATCGAACCGCTTCAAGGGCGATATCGGTTGTGGTCGCTGAAATTTCAGAGTGGGCTCCACCCATCGTTCCGGCCAACGCAAGTGGTTGTGCATCATCGCAGACCATCAAATCATCGGGGTCAAGCTGACGTACTTGCCCATCGAGAGTTGTAAATGGCTGAGCTTTACCAGCACGTTTTATCGTGAGGCCGCCTTTAATTTTTGATTTATCAAATGCGTGAAGAGGTTGCCCAAGTTCAAGCATCACATAATTTGTAATATCTACAACGAGTGAAATAGAACGCATGCCCATCTTCTCTATCCGTCGACGCATCCAGATCGGTGTGGTTGCGCGAGGGTCAAAATTTGAAAGTGTACGTAGGTAAAAGACGGATGCAGTGGATGGGTCAGCAATTTTTGCAGACACACCTTTACCGGTTTCGGCAAATGTCAGAGTGCGCAGCGCATCAACCGGATCGGTAAATGGCAGATCTAGTGCTGCAGCGACTTCACGCGCTATTCCGCGAATGCTTAAGGCGTACCCTCGGTCAGGATTTACTGCTACATCGAAAATGATGTCGTTGATCATGAGGCCTTCTATGGCATCATCGCCGATATTCACGGTTCCCTCTTGGAAAGTCATGATTCCAGAATGATCTTCACCAAGGCCAAGTTCCTTAGCCGAGCAAATCATTCCATTAGAAGTTTTTCCGTATGTCTCACGAGCTCCAATTGCGAAATTACCGGGCAGGACTGCTCCTGGAAGTGCTGCAACGATGAGATCACCAACAACGAAATTGGTTGCACCGCAAATTACATATCTTGTTTCTTTCTCGCCGCAATCAAGGCCTACATATCGAATAGGCTTCTTAAATTCAGTGATTTCCTCAATGCTAAGAACTTTTCCAAAAACGAGTGGTCCCGTGAGATCTGCCCCTTGAACAATGATTTCCTCAACTTCAAAACCAACGCGGATAAGTGCATCAGATATTTGCTCAGGAGTGACGTTCTTAGGAATTTCTACAAATTCCTTAATCCACGATAACGGTGCACGCATTTAGAGTCCGACTCCAAACTGACGTGTAAATCTCAAATCGCCTTCAACAATATCGTGCATATCCGTGATGCCATGTCGAACCATCAAAGTGCGCTCAAGTCCCATTCCGAATGCAAAGCCAGAGTAAACGTCAGTATCAATTCCGCACGTCGCAAGAACTTTTGGATTTACCATTCCGCATCCACCCCATTCAATCCAGCGACCGTTGAAGAAGATATCTACTTCGGCGCTAGGTTCTGTAAATGGAAAGAATGAGGGACGAAGTCTGGTTGTGACATCTGGACCAAACATATGACGGGCAAAATTATCAAGAGTACCTTTTAGGTGAGCCATCGTGATTCCTTTATCGATGACCAAACCTTCCACTTGATGGAATACAGGGCTATGTGTTGCATCAAGTTCATCCGCACGAAATGTTCTACCAGGGCAAATGACATAAATCGGTGGTTCCTGCGTGAGCATGGTTCGAATCTGAACTGGTGATGTGTGCGTTCTAAGCACTACACCTGAATCAAGTGGCTCGATAAAAAAAGTATCTTGCATGGTTCGTGCGGGGTGATCAGCAGGAATATTGAGTGCATCAAAGTTAAGCCAACCAGACTCGAGCTCTGGGCCCTCTTCCACTGCAAATCCTTGTTCAATAAAGAAATCTGAAATCTCATTCTTAATAATTGAAATTGGATGCAACCCGCCACGATGAGAGCGTTGCACCGGCAAGGTTATGTCTACAACTTCCTCAAGAAGAACTTTCGCATCACGTTCTGCTTCGAGCTTTTCTGTCGCTGCCGCTAGCGCTTGAGCAATCTCGCTCTTGGCGTCTCCAATGAGTTTTCCTGCCGAAGCTTTCTCATCTGGCGAGAGTGAACCCAAAGTTCTGCTTGCTAATGAGATAGGAGCTTTGTCGCCTGTATGTGCCAAACGTGCAATTTTTAATTGATCAAGATCGGAGGCGGCAGAAAAAGCCTTCTGAGCATCGCTGATCCACGATGAGATATCTGCCGGATTCATGGCGGTAATTCTAACCTGCGACCTATGAAGAAAGGGTGAACATAACGATGGATGCGGCAGCCGATAAATTCAAACTTTCAGCACGTCCAGCCATCGGTATCGCAACTTCGATAACCGCTGAACCCAGATCGGCAGCCGTTACTCCCCTAGCTTCATTTCCGAAGATTGCAACACAGTCACCGGTGACCGTGATGTCAGTCAATGATGTTGACGCGTGCGAAGAGAGGAGAAGTTTTTGAAGGTCCGGAAATTTGTCCGCCAATTGTGTGAAATCAATTCCTTCGTACACCGGAATATTCCACAGTGATCCAGCAGTTGAGCGGACCACTTTCGGTGAATACATATCAACTGAATTTCTAGATGTAATCACTGCAGAAATACCCATGGCATCTGCTGTGCGAAGAATCGTTCCAGCATTTCCTGGGTCTTGAATCTCATGTAGGTAAATAAATAGTGAATGGCCATCCGAAGTGAGTTCTTCTATTGAGTTCTCAGGCAGATAGCAGAGAGAAATTAGACCTTGAGGTGAAACTGTGTCAGACATTGCCTTCATGACTGCTTCTGAAACTTCGATAATCTCTAGATTGTTGAGATCAAGTTCAGCGATCTTGGAAAGCCCTTGTTCGGTTGCATATAAAATTTTGATTTCAGGACCATGTGAGGAAGAGAGCGCTTCTCTTGCACATTGAATTCCCTCGGCGATAAAGAGTCCTTGTTCGCGACGTTCTTTTGCGCCCTTAGAACCAATAAGAGCCTTCACTCGCGCGATATGCGGCGAGTGAAGGCTCTCAATCATTGGTCCAGTATCTCTAGATTCTGGATTACTTACGCAGCTGGAAGATTCTTACGTGCTACATCCACGAGAACTTTAAAAGCTGCTGGATCATTTGTTGCGATATCTGAAAGAACACGACGATCTACTTCAAGTCCTGATGCCTTAAGGCCCTGGATGAAGCGGTTGTATGTCATTCCATTTTCGCGAGCTGCAGCGTTAATACGCTGAATCCACAGCTGACGGAAATCGCCCTTCTTATCTTTACGATCGTTGAACGCGTAAACCATTGAGTGAGTGACTTGCTCTTTCGCCTTTGTGAAAAGACGTGAACGCTGTCCGCGATATCCGCTGGCACGTTCGAGTGTTGTGCGACGCTTCTTTGCTGCGTGTACTCCGCGCTTGACTCTCATTTAGTCACGCTCCCTTACTTCAAACCAAGCATGCGCTTGGCTGTCATTGTGACGGTTGACTTTGCTGATGACTCTTGGCTCAAACGACGAGTAACGCGTGATGACTTGTGCTCCAAAAGGTGGCGCTTGCCTGCACGCTCGTGCATGATCTTTCCTGTACCTGTAACGCGGAAGGTCTTCTTCGCGCCACTGTGGGTTTTCATCTTTGGCATTTATTTTCTCCTGTTACTTCGTCGTCTGGTTCTAGATATCTGTTAAAAATTACTTTGCTGCTTCTTCAGCAGCCTTCTCAACGCTTGCCTTCTCTTTTGCAGCTTTCGCCGCCTTCTGCTCTGCTACCACTTCGGTCTTCTTCTTAGTTGGACCGAGCACCATCGTCATCTGTCGTCCCTCTTGCTTTGGGGCGAATTCAACGAAGGCAATCTCTTTTACATCTTCTGCAAGACGTTGCAAGAGTTTGAAACCTAACTCTGGACGCGTTTGTTCACGTCCACGGAACTTCATCGTGATCTTCACCTTGTCGCCACCCTTAAGGAATTTCTCAACTGCTGAGCGCTTTGTCTCGTAGTCGTGATTTTCAATCTTCGGTGTCAAACGCACTTCCTTCACCACAATGTGGGTCTGGTTCTGACGTGCTTCGCGAGCCTTCTGTGCGATCTCGTACTTGTACTTTCCAAAGTCCATGATCTTGCATACTGGTGGAGTTGCCTCGGGTGCGATCTCTACGAGATCTAATCCGATTTCATCTGCCATCGCTAACGCTGCTTCGATATCTACAACTCCAACTTGTTCACCGGTGTAATTGATGAGACGAATTTGGGGTGTGCGGATTCGGTCATTGATG
>WLCS01000119.1 GCA_009705185.1 Actinomycetota bacterium | reverse complement strand
AGATTGCTGAGATTCGAGATCTCAATCTCTATGTATCGTCATCCTTGCAACGCACACATATATTCAATACTTCGTTGGGAGAGAATATTAAAATCGGCAATCCAGAGGCTACAGAGAACCAGATTATCGACGTACTCACGTTGCTAGAAATTCAATCAATAGATCTCGATACCGTGCTGGGTGCTTTCGGAAGGCCAGTATCCGGGGGAGAAGCAAAGAGAATTTCAGTTGCGCGCGCTCTTTTATCCAGCGCACCTATCGTGATTCTTGATGAACCAACCGAACATCTTGATTCCGACTTAGCCCTGAGGATTGAAAATCGAATCATCGAGGCGTGCGCACAGAAGACCCTCATTGTCATCACACATTCAGGATGGGCTAAATCCGATAGAACTGTGAATATCACGAGAGAATAGAGTCATGACCAGCCTCGACTCTAAACTTGTTGGAGTCCTCGGCGATCGCACTACCAAAGTGTTAAAGGATCTCTTTGGGTATCACACCATCGGAGATTTACTTCATCACTATCCACGTCGATATTTAGTTCGCGGGGAACTTTCAAATATTGCAGAACTTAATGAAGGCGATGAGGTCACGATTCTTGCTGAGATCTACAGCGCAAGCAGTAGGCGATTGCAGGGTAGAAAAGGAAATATTCTAGAAGTAATCGTCACCGATGGAACAGCAAAGTTATCTCTCACATTTTTTAATCAGGCGTGGCGCGAGAAAGACCTTAAAGTTGGAAAGCAGGGACTCTTTGCCGGAAAAGTCGGAGTTTTTAACGGAAAGAGACAACTCGCTCATCCGGATTATGAGTTGATAGCCGATGGCAATGATGTTGATGCAGCTGTTGAAGGTTTTGCTGGAAAGTATCTGCCTATGTATCCGGCAAGCGCGAAGTTACCCTCATGGAAAATTGCACAATGTATTGAGTTAGCAATTGGCGCACTCGATGAAGTTCCAGATTTTCTCCCCGAACACATTCGTGAGAAATACGGCTACCCAAACCTTCATCAAGCACTTGTGCAACTGCACAACCCGGTTGATTTAGAGAGTGCAGAGAAAGCACGGCAAAGACTGACATTTGATGAAGCATTTCTGCTGCAACTCTTATTGCTTACCAGACGTAATGAACTTAAAGGTCTTGATGCAGTCGCAAGACCGGTGAAACCACAGGGTCTATTAGCAGAATTTGATTCATCACTTCCTTTCGAACTCACTGCAGGTCAAAAGGAAGTCTCCGCAGAAATCGAGAGAGATCTTGCTCAACCGCACCCCATGAATAGATTGCTACAAGGAGAGGTGGGTTCTGGAAAAACAATTGTTGCTCTGCGCGCCATGCTCACTGTTGTAGATAACGCAGGACAAGCCGCGCTGCTTGCTCCCACAGAAGTTTTGGCGGCCCAACATCTTCGAACAATTGAAAAATTGCTCGGTCCACTTTCACATGGAGGAATGCTTGGCGGATCAGATATCGCCACCCAGGTAACACTCATAACCGGATCTCAAAGTGCAGCGGCGCGAAAAGATGCGTTAGCACTTGCAGCATCTGGTGCTGCCGGAATCGTTATTGGCACTCATGCACTACTCGGAGAGAGTGTCGACTTTAAAGATTTAGGACTGATAGTTGTTGATGAACAACATAGATTTGGTGTGGAACAACGAGATGCACTAAAAAGCAAAGCAGTAACTCCACCACATTTACTTGTCATGACGGCGACTCCAATTCCACGAACAGTAGCGATGACTGTATTTGGAGATCTGGATGTCTCGACGCTACGTGAACTTCCTCTTGGTAGACAACCGATTACAACCCATGTTGTTCCTGTATTAGAAAAACCAGGATTCCTTGAAAGAGCATGGCAACGAATTCGTGAGGAAGTTGAACAAGGACATCAGGCATATGTTGTCGCTCCACGAATTTCTGCTGAATCATCTGAAGATGCCGATATCGATTTTCTGATGGGAGAGATCACAATTACTCTCGCATCAGTTGAAGAGTTAGGCCCACAATTGCAATCAGGTCCATTGCAAGGACTACGGGTGGCACCACTTCATGGAAAGCAAAGTGCCGAGATAAAAGATTCGACAATGAAAGCCTTTGCAAATAAAGAGATTGATGTTCTTATTTCGACGACCGTTATTGAAGTAGGCGTGGATGTACCTAATGCAACGGTAATGGTCATCATGGATGCAGACAGATTCGGTGTTTCCCAGTTACACCAACTTCGTGGTCGTGTAGGGCGTGGAACTTCGCCCGGATTATGTCTCTTAGTTACTTCAGCGGTAGAAGAAACTTCTGCACGCGAGAGACTTGAAGCTGTGTCGCAAACAGTCGATGGTTTTGAACTTTCAAGGATTGATCTCGAACAACGTCGCGAAGGAGATGTCCTTGGAGCAAGCCAATCTGGTTCACGTTCACATTTGAGATTGCTTCGCGTTCTTCGCGATGAATCAATGATTGAACAAGCTCGGGCCGATGCTTCGACTATCCTTGAACTCGGAATTGAAAAGTATTCACTACTGCAATCAGAGTTGGCACAGATCCAAGCTGATGCTGCTGCAGAGTTTATTGATAAGACGTGACGGGAGCCTAAGGCAATGAGAATCATCGCTGGTCGCGCAAAAGGTCGATCTATTGACGCTGTAGCTAGTGCAACTCGCCCCACTTCAGATCGAGCACGCGAAGCTCTTTTTTCCACACTGGCCTCTGAGTTCGGCGATTTCGAAGGATTACATGTTCTTGATCTCTATGCAGGTACTGGCGCAATCGCGCTGGAAGCACTTTCTCGAGGCGCGGCAGTTGTCCACGCAGTTGAGAAAGATGAACCCGCTTCGCGCGCAATTGAAAGTAATTATGAAAAACTAAAGTCGGCCCAATGCCCGGGTATTTTTCATTTGTACTCAATGTCTGTGCAACGTTTCCTACAAGATAAAGCACAAATGCAATATCACTTTATTTATATCGATCCACCTTATGATGTTGAAGACGTCGATGTTCTCGAGAATTTAATTCAGCTTGTCAGTGGTGGATTCTTACATCCGCAAGCCCTCGTTGCAGTGGAGAGAAATAGCAGAGTGAAGGAAATATCTTGGCCCGATGGGCTCGAGCAATTGCGCGAAAAGAACTATGGGCAAGCAAGTATTTTCTATGGATATCCCACGCTGAGCGATGTGGAAAATGGATAACAAATCGATTCATTGCTAGCGTTTGCTCCATGAAACGCGCTGTGTGCCCCGGATCCTTTGATCCAATCACTTTCGGCCACCTCGATATCATCGAAAGAGCGAGCAGCCAATTCGATGAGGTAATCGTCGCAGTCTTCGTAAATCGTAAGAAATCTGGGCTATTTACTATCCAAGAGCGCATGGACATGATTGAAGAGAACGTGAAGAGATTTAAGAATGTTCGCGTCGATACCGGAGATGGTTTGCTCGTTGAGTACTGCAAGAAGAATTCGGTTCAGGCAATAGTTAAAGGACTTCGAGCGGTGACAGATTTCGATTACGAATTACAGATGGCTCAGGTTCATATTCAGGCATCTGGTGTTGAAACTATGTTCATGGCGACATCTCCAACACACTCATTTTTATCATCATCTATCGTAAAAGAACTTGCTCACTTTGGTGGAGATGT
>WLCS01000118.1 GCA_009705185.1 Actinomycetota bacterium | reverse complement strand
TAAGAATATAAAAGTTGATCACTCTGTACGTACACGTTCTGAAGTAAGAGATGCTGCAGAAAATGATCTCAAAGTCATCTTGGGGCTCTTAGATATTCGACTCGTGTGTGGAAGCGCGGACTTGGTCGCTGACGTTCAAGTCGATGCGCTCGTGGAATGGCGTCGGAATTCAAAACGACGACTACCTGAACTCGAAGCTTCGCTATCAGAACGCCACCAAAGAGCTGGCGAATTAGCGTATTTATTGGAACCAGATTTAAAAGAAGCACGCGGGGGATTAAGAGATATCACTGCTATTCGCGCCGTTGATAAAGCTGGAGCAATTTCAATTCCAATGGAGAGAATTAGCGTTGCAGAGTCATTGTTATCTAATGTGAGAGAAGCTCTTCATATCGTCAGTGGAAGAGATAAAGATAAACTCTTCTTTCAGGAGCAGGATAAAGTCGCTGAATATTTGGGTTTTAGCGACGCAGACCAACTCATGAGCGAAGTTGCACAAGCTGCGCGATCCGTGGATTACTTACTTGATTCAACGTGGTATCGCTATGCCCATAAAGGCAAAGATAGCTCCGGAAGATTTCTACGCAAGGTTCGCAGTACAAGCCTTTCGCGAGATATTAGTGTTGCAAATAAAGAGATTGTTATTGATCAGGAAGCAGACTTCGCCTCCGATCCTGCCTTAGGTTTACGTGCTGCAGCATCTGCTGCGCAACTAGGTCTACCGATGTCGATGGATTCACTTTCAAGACTTTCAGAATCCTTACGCTCTGGAATATCTCGACTGCCGCAGCCTTGGCCACGTGAAGCTCGCGAGAGTCTGATTACTTTAATTGGCGCCGGCTCAGCAATGATTCAAGTATTTGAAGCACTTGATCAGGAAGAAATCATCTTCCACTGGATTCCAGAGTGGAAATCGGTTCGTTCGCTGCCACAGCGCAACGTTTTACATCGCCATACTGTTGACCGCCATATGGTTGAAACAGCGGTGCAAGCAGCTGCACTCACAAGAAAAGTTCACAGACCTGATCTACTCCTCTTTAGCGCACTCTTTCATGACATTGGTAAAGGGACAGAGGAAGATCATTCAGAACGAGGCGAGCGTTTGATTGCTCCACTTGCTACTCGTATTGGTTTTTCGCATTCAGATGTTGAAACCATCAAATTATTAGTGAAACATCATCTCTTACTCTCAGCCACAGCAACTCGTCGAGATTTAGATGACCCAGCAACAATTACTTCTGTTGCCGATCTTATTCCTGATCTACAGACCCTTGAACTTCTTCATGCACTCAGCATTGCTGACGGAGAAGCAACAGGACGAGCCGCATGGACTGATTGGAAAGCATCATTGGTTGCCGAGTTAGTCAATCGTGTTGAACTAGCCATTACCGATAACACCGTGGCACAACAACCAGAACTTACCGACGAACAGCGAATAAAGGCCGAAGCAGGTTCGCTAGCTGTTGCAATCGAAAATCGAGAGAGCGTCTATGCAATTGAGATTGTTGTTCCAGATAGCACTGGATTACTTTCTACAGTAGCTGGGGTTCTTAATTTACTGCGGTTGGATGTGCGCTCAGCTCGAACAAAGTCAGTTTCGCAATCTGCAGTGATGGAATGGATAGTTGTTCCAGATCCACATGCGCCAAAATTGACTTCAGAGAAGCTGCATGACGAATTAACTCGCGCTCTTGCCAACCGAAGTTCGCTCAAAGAACGAATTCAAAATCGTATTGATGCGTATTCAGAGCTACCTACTATTCCGGTGCCAGAACCCATAGTTGAGACATTTCTCGATGCTGCAACCGATGCAACAATCATTGAAGTGCGCAGCCATGACAGACCAGCGCTTCTATTTGGAATCGGTGACTCAATTACTCGAAGCAATATCGACATCAGATCTGCAATTGTTACCACCCTAGGAGCAGAAGCTATTGACACCCTCTATGTCACAGAAATTGGTGGCGGTCCGCTTACCGCCGAACGCGCTGAAGAAGTAGCTGTGCGATTGCGTTCAGCGCTGAAGTAGAGTTCGACCATTATGTTCGAGACTCTCACTTCTAGATTTTCCGGTGCACTCAGTACCTTACGTTCACGTGGAAAAATTTCCGAAAAAGATATTGAAGTTGCAATTACAGAAATTCGACAAGCGCTTCTTGAAGCAGATGTAGCGCAATCGGTAGTAGAAAGTTTTACTTCAAAAGTTCAATTGCAAGCTCTCGAGATTTTGCCAACATTGCAAGCCGGTTCGAACCAAGCAGAAGCTATTTACTCGGTTGTAAATAAGGAACTCACTGAAATTCTTGGTGGGGGAGCGCGACGAATTCGCTTTGCTAAGAAACCTCCTACTGTCATCATGTTGGCAGGTTTGCAAGGCGCAGGTAAGACAACACTTGCGGCAAAGTTAGCTAAGTTTTATAAAGATCAGGGTGAAACTCCTTTGCTTGTCGCTTCCGACTTGCAGCGTCCAAATGCGGTCAATCAATTGCAGGTTGTTGGGCAATCAGTTGGAGTTCCGGTATTTGCACCTGAACCCGGTAATGGTGTTGGCAATCCTGTAAATGTCGCTCGTGATGGTGTGCAATTTGCGATTTCAAAACTTCACAGCATGGTAATCGTAGATACTGCAGGTCGTTTAGGTGTGGATCAAGAACTGATGAATGAGGCTATTGCTATTCGCGAAGCCGTTAAGCCAGATGAAATTCTCTTTGTTGTCGATGCAATGATTGGTCAAGATGCAGTCAAGACAGCGCAAGCATTCCAGGAGGGCGTTGGATTTGACGGTGTTGTCATCACAAAACTTGATGGTGATGCGCGTGGCGGATCAGCCCTTTCTATTGCAGCCCTGACTGGTCGCCCAATTATGTTCGCCTCAGTGGGCGAGAAGATTTCCGATTTCGATATTTTCTATCCAGATCGAATGGCTTCACGAATTCTTGGAATGGGAGATGTCGCAACCCTTGCTGAGCAAGCTAAAAAAGCATTTGATGGCGATACTGCGAAGAAGCTTGAAGATAAATTCGCATCGGGTGAAGATTTCACACTAGATGATTTCCTTGAACAATTAGAAGCAATGTCAAAAATGGGTTCTATGGGTAAGTTGTTATCGATGTTGCCAGGTGCTGGTCAGATGAAGAAACAAATTGAGAATTTCGATGAATCCGAAATCACTCGCACAAAAGCAATTGTGCAATCAATGACTCCATTAGAACGTCGTGATTTGAAAGTTCTCAATGGTTCTAGACGCGCACGTATTGCGACCGGATCTGGTCGAAAAGTTTCTGATGTAAATGCCCTTGTAGATAAATTTACTGCTGCGCAAAAAATGATGAAGCAGATGAGAAATGGTGGATCAATGCCAGGTATGCCGCCTATGCCAGCAGGGATGCGCCCACCCACCGGTGCTGCATCCAAGGGTGCACCGCAGAGCCATCAGAAGAAGAAGTCGAAATCAGGAAATCCCGCTAAACGTGCGCTGGAAAATGGTTCGATTTCTTAATTTTGAGCGTAACTGGCAAGATTAGCCACCTGTTACAGGGCCCTCTACCCCGGTAACAATCCAATCCACAGTTGGACCCCAAAGCTACGCACCCCGCTGTAGCAGCGTCGGTCTGACACACTTTTTAGGAGCACTACTTCTTT
>WLCS01000117.1 GCA_009705185.1 Actinomycetota bacterium | reverse complement strand
ATCAAGTGAATGCTTGCTATGAATTACGAAACAAATTAAGCGATCAGGTACCTCATTTAGCCGGGTTGTTTACAGAGCTGCTACACGAAAACCCGGCCCCATTTGCGCAGTACCTTCGAATACCTGGACTGGAGTTCGCATCCGCCTCCCCAGAGAGATTGCTCAGCGTTGATCAGGGCAAAGTTCTTACATCACCAATCAAAGGGACGATTCGTGAAAGTGATGCGATATTCGGCGAGAAGGACAAGGCAGAGAATCTCATGATTGTAGATTTAATGCGAAATGATTTGGGTCAAATTTGCAGTCACGGTTCAATAGAGGTGACTGATCTTTTTAGAACTGAGAAACATCCTGGATTAACGCATCTCGTTTCAGATGTTGCCGGTCAATTAGGAGACGGAATTACCTGGAGAGAGATTCTGGGTGCAATCTCTCCAGCAGGTTCGGTCTCTGGAGCGCCCAAGAGCAGCGCTGTTTCCACGATTGCGCATCATGAGAAATTTAATCGAAAAATTTATTGCGGAGCGCTGGGTTGGGTTCAAGGAGAACGAGCCGAACTCGCAGTAGGAATTAGAACGTTCTGGAAAGGTGAAGACAATGTTCTTCGCTTTGGTACAGGCGCTGGAATTACATGGGGAAGTGATGCACGCTCCGAGTGGGCAGAGACTCAACTGAAAGCTCGTAAACTCATCTCGATTGCTGGGGGAGAGTGGCGCGAATGATCGAATTCGACAAGTACGGATTTCCGCGCGCTTCAGGAATCTTTGAAACCATTAAAACCGTTGACGGCAAAGTAGTTTCTCTCAATCGTCATATGCGCCGAGCAGTTGATTCAGCGCGCGAATTAGGAATAGGGCTTCCAGACGAAGAGAGTATTCGCAAGGAAATCGTTCAGGTGATTACTGACAATCCTCACTCTGTGGGTCGTTTGCGTATCTGCTTCGGCAATAATCTTTTTCATCTCACACATGATGCATACGAAGAGAGAACTGAGCCAGCGCGTGTTAATTTCTTCTCTGAAACAGTCACGGGGTCTCAACATAAACTCTTTCCATACGACTATAGATTTTCCATCATTGAAGCCGCACGTGATGAAGGATTTGAGGATTCAATCCTCTTTAATTCTAAGAATGAAATCACTGAAACCGCAGTAGCAAATATCGTCTTAATGATTGAGGATCAATGGATCACGCCACCCATTACCGCTGGACTTTTGCCAGGGGTGGTTCGGGGGATTGCAATTGAAGAGTGTGCAGTGAAAGTCCGCCCAATTCATATTTCAGAAATTCCCGATGTTCAATCGGCCTTCTTGCTTTCTAGCCTGCGTATTGCACAGCCAATCTCGCATATTGGGGATATGAAAGTGAAAATAGGTGAAGCATCACTAGCCCTTCAAGCAGAAATTAACGCTCACTCGCAAGCAGTTTCGGTAGGCTAACGGCTATGTCTCAGATCAAAGTGACCGTGGATGGCGCGCAACTCACAGTCGATGCTGACCAAAAACCCACACACATCTTTGCTGAGCAAAAAAATATTGTTGTTTGTAAAGTTAATGGAGTTCTCAAAGATCTCTGGACCGATTTATCAGAAGGCGATCTTATTGAAGGCGTTTCAATCTCTTCTCCTGAAGGCCTAGCTGTACTTCGACACTCAACCGCACACGTCATGGCCCAAGCAGTGCAACAAGTATTTGCACAAACACGTCTTGGAATCGGTCCGCCAATTACGGATGGTTTCTACTATGACTTTGATCCACAAAACCCATTCAACCCTGATGATCTCGAAAAAGTTGAAAGCGCGATGCGCAAGATTGTTAAAGAGGGTCAGCGATTCAAACGTCGAGTAACAAGCGAAGCTGATGCGCTCAAGGAACTCGCGCACGAACCATATAAGTGCGAACTCATTGGAATTAAGGGTGGCGGAACCGATGAAACAAACGTTGAAGTGGGTGGCACTGAATTAACAATCTATGACAATCTCGGAAGAGACGGTCAACCAGTGTGGTCTGATCTCTGTCGTGGTCCACATTTGCCATCAACCAAACACATCCCAGCATTTAAATTGATGAGAAGTGCAGCTGCTTATTGGCGCGGCTCAGAGAAGAACCCAATGCTCCAGAGAATTTATGGAACTGCATGGCCGTCACAAGACGAACTCAATGCATATCTCGAACTTTTAGCAGAGGCAGAAAAACGAGATCATCGTCGTCTTGGTCAAGAACTCGATCTCTTCTCATTCCCAGAAGAAATCGGTTCGGGTCTGGCGGTGTTTCATCCCAAAGGCGGAATCATTCGTAGAGCGATGGAAGATTATTCGCGCAAACGCCACGAAGAAGAGAATTATGAATTTGTCTACTCTCCGCATTTAACAAAAGCTGCGCTCTTTCAGAAATCTGGACACCTTGATTGGTATTCAGAGGGAATGTATCCACCAATGATCTTGGATGAAGAGTTACATGCAGATGGAACAGTGCGACGAGCAGGCCAGCAGTACTACATGAAGCCTATGAACTGCCCATTTCACAATCTAATTTTCCAATCCCGCCAACGTTCATATAGAGAACTTCCATTAAGGCTTTTTGAATTCGGTACTGTCTATCGCTACGAGAAATCTGGCGTATTGCATGGAATCACACGAGCTCGTGGTTTTACTCAGGATGATGCACACATTTATTGCACAAAAGAACAGATGCCAGATGAATTGGATTCACTTCTTACTTTTGTTCTTAATCTCTTGCGTGACTACGGTCTTCAAGATTTCTATCTGGAACTATCAACGAGAAATCCAGAGAAGTCAGTGGGAGAAGATTCAGATTGGAATGAGGCAACAGAGGCGCTTCGTAAGGCAGCTCTTGCTCAAGGTCTCGAACTAGTTCTTGATGAAGGCGGAGCCGCTTTCTATGGTCCGAAAATATCTGTGCAAGCTAAAGATGCAATCGGTCGAACATGGCAAATGTCCACCATCCAAGTTGATTTCCAATTGCCGCAAAGATTCGAACTTGAGTTTGCTGCAGCTGACGGAAGTAGGCAACGACCTGTCATGATCCATCGCGCACTCTTTGGATCTATTGAGCGATTCTTTGGCGTTCTTACAGAACATTACTCAGGTGCATTTCCGCCATGGCTTGCACCGGTTCAAGTAGTTGGAATTCCTGTAGCTGAAGCATTCACAGATTATCTTCACGATGTAATCAAAAAGATGAAGTCTGCTGGGATTAGAGCAGAACTTGATTCATCTGATGATCGCATGCAGAAGAAAGTTCGTAATGCTCAAATGCAAAAGGTTCCATTCATGCTCATTGCCGGTGAAGAAGATATGAACTCTGGCGCGGTTTCATTTAGATATCGCGACGGAGAGCAAAAGAATGGCGTGCCTGTTGCTGAAGCAATAACCGAAATTTTGGCAACTATCTCTCAACGTACGCAGGTGTAAAGATGAGCGAAATCAGCGGAGCAGGAATGCCTGATGGATGGCAACGTTTGTGGGCCCCGCATCGATTGGAATATTTGCGCGGTGAAAATCGTCCATTAGATGGCAATGAAGTTCAGTGTCCGTTCTGTCGCATCCCTACTCTTACCGACGAAGAAGGGCTCATTGTTTATCGCGGTGTCAGTGCTTACGTTGTCATGAATCTTTATCCTTACAACCCGGGTCATCTTTT
>WLCS01000116.1 GCA_009705185.1 Actinomycetota bacterium | reverse complement strand
GAAGTCCTCTTGAGTTCACCCGCTTTCGCTCCCCAAGTATCAAAGGTGATGTCTCCACAACCATGGCTCACCGTCGATGACGTAATTTCAGCAATTGGTCCTCAGCAATGAAGACTAAAAACATTTTCACTTTCTCTGGAACCGGCCTTGCAGTTCTCATTGGTGCCAGTGCACTCAGCGCAACTGGTTTCATTTGGCCTTTTTTGATCTCAGAAAATATTCACAGACCGCAATGGATTTTCATTCTGGCAACTCCGATAGCTCTTGCAATCTTTCTTGTTGGAGTCAGTAACGGCAATCTGGATGCAAAATCAGTTGCACTCTTAGCGGTTCTATCGGCACTGATTGCAGCACTTCGTCCGTTAGGTACTGGCGCAATCGGAATCGAACCAATGTGGTTTGTTTTGATTCTCAGTGCGCGAGTCTTCGGACCTTCATTTGGCTTCCTCCTGGGTGCACTTTCAATGCTTCTGTCAGCACTTATCACCGGCGGTTTGGGACCTTGGCTTTCTTATCAAGCATTTGCTGCGGCGTGGATTGGTTTAGGTGTTGCTTGTATTCCACAAAAGATTCGAGGCAGGAAAGAAATTGCAGTCCTAGTTATATACGGAATTGTTGCTGCAGAGTTCTTTGGAATAGCAATGGATCTTCAATTTTGGCCTTGGTATCTAGGTTCTGATAGCCAGCTTTCTTTTCAAGCCGGAGCAGCCATTTCTGAAAACCTGAGGAATTTCTTTTCTTACCATTTCTTCTCCGCAATGGCCTGGGATATTCCACGTGCAATATTTACTTCTATTCTGCTCATTATTACTGGCCAGCCCGTGTTGCATGCACTCCGAAGAGCGCATACTCGCGCAAACTTTCTTACACCAGTTGAGTTTAGAGAAATTAGCGAACGTGAGAAGCAACCAGCGGCAAAGTAACAACTTCGGCTGAACTGACACGACCGCGAACATCAATGGAGACCTTCATTCCCACTTCACATGATGGTTCTAGCAAAGCGAGAGCAATGCCAATTTTGAGCGAAGGTGAGAAGGTTCCGCTCGTCACTTCCCCAATCTCCTGGCCTTGGGCATCGATCACCTTCATGCCCGCGCGCGGTATCCCGCGATCAAGTGATTTCAAAGCGCGCAGCACGCGAACTTTCTTCTCCTCGCGTTGTGCAAGCAGCGTCTGGCGTCCTAGAAATTTATCTTTCTTCCAGCCAATTGCCCATCCCGCACTTGCTTGCACCGGGGTGATTTCAAGTGAGAGTTCGTGACCATGCAATGGATATCCCATCTCTGTGCGGAGAGTATCGCGAGCACCAAGGCCGCACACCAATCCACTCTGTGCGGAAACTTCTTTTGTCAGCGCATCCCAAACGCGTGAAGCATCTTGCCAACGGGGAACTAATTCAAAGCCTTGCTCTCCCGTGTAACCAGTGCGACACAAGATAACTTCGCAGCCAGAGATTTCAATTTTTGTAAAAGCCATGTAATCCAAATCAACTTCTGCTCCTAAGTTTTTAAGAACGCTCAGAGCGTGCGGACCTTGCAATGCAAGAACTCCGTATTTTTCATGCAGATTCTCTATGGTGATTCCGGCGGGTGCGTGAGATTGCAGAACGGCAACCACATCTGAAGTATTTGAGGCATTTGGAATGAGGAAGAAATCTGTTTCGGAATTTTGATACACGATCAGATCATCAACAACGCCACCGTTTTCATTACACAGAAGTGTGTACTGAGCTTTTCCATCTTCAATACGGTTAAGGTCATTGGTAAACATTTCATTAAGAAACTGACGGGCCCCCGGCCCAGTGACAGATGCCTTACCTAAATGTGAGACATCAAAAAGACCTACTCGTTCACGAACAGCAGCATGTTCAGCAAGTACGCCAGCACCTGGATATTCAATAGGCATCAACCATCCGCCGAAATCAGCCATCTTGGCTTGAAGTTCGAGATGTTTCTGGTGCAAAGGTGAGTTTTTCACAACGACAACTTACACTTGCCACCCACTCAGATTCTGTAACGCCATAGTTGAAAAGGGAGTCAAGAATGACAACCATCCGCCTTTCAGACGGAATCGTCAAAGACGACGTGTTAGTTGTAGGGCTCTCCCAAAAATCTTCACGAGGATCCCTCGTCATCGAATCCGGCGACTTGGCACTTGAAACCAAATCCCTGCTCCAGACGCTCGGTGATCTTGGGGCTACAGGTAAAGCTGACGAAGTAATCAAAGTTCCCGGGACATCTACACGACTCATTGTTTTTACTGGACTCGGAAAGAACGCAACTACTTACGATAATGAAGTTCTACGCCGCGCAGCCGGTGCTGCTGCACGCGCACTTGCTGGCAATTCTTCAGCAACTTTCTCTTTACCGGCTAAAAATAAGGAAGCAATTCGCGCGATAGGCGAAGGAGCTGCACTTGGAAGCTATGCATTTAGCTCATTTAAAGGCTCAACAAAGGGCGATCAGAAAACTCCGCTTAAAACTATAACTATCCATACTTCACTGGCTGCAGTTGCAGAAGTAAAGCAGGAAGCAAAATCTGCAGAAATTATTGCTCAATACACATCTTTAGTTCGAGATTTAATCAATACGCCACCAAGTCATTTGACTCCAGAAAGTTTCTGTTCTGCGATATCCGATGCGGTTAAGAAAGCCGGAGGCGCTGCTGCAGGACTCAAGGTTTCCGTGATGAATGAGAGCCAATTGAAATCAAAAGGATATGGCGGGATTACAGCCGTCGGACAAGGCTCAGTAAACCCACCTCGGTTAGTGAACATCTCCTACACGCCAAAAAACGTGAAGTCTTCAAAGAAGTATGCGTTCGTGGGCAAAGGAATTACTTTCGATACTGGTGGACTCGCCCTCAAGCCCGCACTTGGAATGGAAGCGATGAAATCGGATATGAGTGGCGCCGCAGCAGTGTGCGCTGCAACTATTGCTATTGCACTTCTTAAACTTCCAGTTGCAATTGAAGCCTGGGCGCCACTTGCTGAAAATATGGTCAGCGATACTGCAACGCGTCCAAGTGATGTCATCACTATGTACGGTGGGAAAACGATTGAAGTACTTAACCCTGATGCAGAGGGTCGTCTTGTTTTAGGTGATGCTTTAGTAAAAGCACAGGAAGAAGATGGCCTCGATGGAATCATCGATGTGGCAACTCTGACTGGCGCACAAGTAGTCGCGCTCGGCACAAGAACCAGTGCTGTCATGACAAACAATGAAGAATTTTCATCTCAATTCTTGAAATTAGCTGCACGCACTGGTGAAGCTTTTTGGCCAATGCCGCTACCAATAGAATTACGAGCATCACTTGATTCACCTGTTGCGGATATGGCAAATATCGGAGAGCGCATGGGCGGCATGTTGGTCGCCGGATTATTTCTAAAAGAATTCATCTCTGATGATCTTCCTTGGCTACATCTAGATATCGCAGGGCCTGCATATAACGAGGGCCAACCTCATGGATATACCCCAGTTGGGGGCACGGGAATCGCCCTACGAACTTTGGTTGCCCTAGCTGAATTCGCTTAGCCTGAATTCGCTTAGCCTGAATTCGCTTAGCCCGAATTCGCTGAGGCCGAATTCGCTGAGGCGCAGTCGAGTGAGTAGTGGCACCTTCTACGGGCTCACGTTCGCGTTAGTCAACAGGCGTGAAGGCTGGCAAGATAGGGCTGTTGAAGATGTCTACT
>WLCS01000115.1 GCA_009705185.1 Actinomycetota bacterium | reverse complement strand
TGCACGTATGCAAAGTCGTATGCCGCGTGTTCGCGTTCTGTACTCACGTGGAGATAAGGGGAATCGAACCCCTAACCTCTTCCATGCCATGGAAGCGCGCTACCAATTGCGCCATATCCCCGTCAATAAACATTGCAGGAGTGCGAACTTTACCGCACTGAATCCGGGATAACTCCGCCAGATTCTTCGCCATAAACAGGCTCTGGAATAGATCCAGCATTATGTTCAACCAGCAGCCAGCCCTTTGGTGAAAATTCGAGAATCGACCATTGCGCATTTGATAACCCACCAATGCGCGACCAAAATGGAATTGGAAGTTCAAGAAATGTTCCGATAATTGTTCGTGCAGTTCCACCATGTGTTGCAACAACGAGACGTTGATTATCTTTGCCCGCGAGTGCATCTGTAATTGCAGCATGTCCGCGTGCGCCAACTTCGCTACGACGTTCACCAATTCCACCGGCAGGATTATCTCCGCCCATCGACCACTGACGCAGATTATCTAAATCAACTTTTCGAATTTCATCGCCTGTAAGACCTTCCCAGTTGCCGCAATTGGTTTCGCGAAGTCGCGCATCAGTTGCAACCTCAAGGCCAGTTAATTTCACTAATTCATGCGCTGTGCTCTGCGCACGGCCTAAGTCACTTGCGATAATCGCAGTGGGATTCATTGCAGCAATCATGGGAGCAGCATGTGAAGCTTGAAACTTGCCGACTTCATTCAGCGGAATATCTGTGTGTCCCTGAAACTTATTAGCAACATTCCAATCAGTCTGACCATGGCGCCAGAGAATAATCTGATTACCCACGTGCAGCCTCCTCGCGCACCACATCTAGATCGATATTTGGACAGTCATTCCAGAGACGATCAAGCATGTAATAACGACGCAATTCACTCGATTGAATATGTACAACTAAGTCCGAGTAATCGAGCAAGATCCATTCTGCGGTACCTTCGCGACGAAGTGGCTTATCTCCAGCTAGGCGAAGCTTTTCTTCAACCTCATCGGCAATCGAATCAATCATCTTTGAATTACTTGCTGTAACAATTAAGAAGACCTCACTCAAAACTGTCTGATCAGAGAGATCGAGTGCAACCATTTCGCTACCGAATTTATCTGCAGCTGCGCGGGCAGCTATCTGTGTTCTCTCAACACACGCTTTACTTGCTGGCATAGAGGTTGTGCTCCTTTATATATGCAGCAACGGGTGCTGGGATTTGATCTGATTTCTTTGAACGAATATCTGTTGCTGAAACCGCGAGTGCTCCGATTTCCAAGTTTGGTGCGCCGGGAAAATCAGGGCGATCAATAACAATGAATTCGACCATACTCTTTAGCTCAGCCGCTCGATGCCATTGATCGATTTTTTCGTAAGCATCTGTTCCAAGAATGAGCGCAATGGTGGCGGCTTCGTAGGTTGCTGCAATCGCTTCAACGGTATCAATTGCATAACTTGGGCCTTGGCGAAGAACTTCGATGGGATTGACTTCAACTTTATTCTTGATATCTGCTTCAAGTGAATTAACTGCTTCTACGCACATCTGTCTGCGATCGGCGCCAGATGCAACAGGTGCACTCTCGCGTAAACGCGGTTCTCCTGCGGGTACAACTAATAGTCGGTCAACGATATTTCGTGAAATGAGTTCTCGAATCACATGAAGATGCCCATTGTGAATGGGATCAAATGTGCCGCCGTATAAACCAACTCTCAAGATTGTTACTTATCTAGGCGAAGAGTGATGTACAGAAGGAATGCAAAGATTCCAAAGGCAATAAGGCCAAACGCGTACGGTGGCACTGGAAGTTCGCGAGTTGCTTCGTTAGCGAGATTCATCATGTCGTGAAGATTACTACTTACCGGCAAGAAGTTCTAAAAAGCGCGCCTCATCAATGATTGTGACGCCTAACTCTTGGGCCTTTGCCAGCTTTGACCCAGGGTCTGTGCCAACTAATACATAGTCAGTCTTCTTTGATACAGATGAAGATGGCTTTCCACCATGCGCAGTTATTGTTTCGGCGATTGAATCTCGAGTAAATCCTTCAAGTCCGCCAGTGACGACAAAGGTCAATCCGGCAAGAGTTTGCGGGAGATCTGCCGGTTTCTGATTAACCATAGTGACGCCAGCTTTTGTCCATTGATTAATAATGTTGCGGTGCCAATCAACGTCAAACCATTCAACAACTGATTGCGCAATGACGTCACCTAATCCATCAATTTCCGAAAGCGTTTCTACAGGTGCCTTGGAAATTGCATCCATACTTCCCAAAGTTGTGGCAAGTGCTTGTGCTGCAGTTGGGCCAACATGTCTTATTGATAGCGCCACGATCGTGCGCCACAGTGGGCGAGTTTTTGCTTCTTCAAGTGCTTCAAGTAATTTCTCGAGGTTCTTACCCCTGCTGCCATCTTTCTTAGTAAAGAACTCAGACTTCATCAATGCGTCTTCGGTGAGAGAGAAAATATCTGACTCGTCGCGAATGATTTTGTCATTCAAGAGTGCAACTGCAGCTTCATATCCAAGTACATCGATATCAAGTGCGGCGCGAGAACCTATGTAATAAATGCGTTCGCGCAGTTGTGCTGGACAGCTTTGAGTATTTGGGCAACGGATATCTACATCGCCTTCGGTAATCGCTCGCAAAGCACTGCCGCACTCTGGACATTTAGTTGGCATCACAAAGGCGCGCTCTTTGCCAGTTCTCTTATCAAGGACTGGGCCAAGAACTTCAGGGATTACATCCCCGGCTTTTCTAATAATGACGGTATCGCCAATCAAAACACCTTTGCGTTCAATCTCTTCTTGATTGTGAAGAGTTGCATTGGTGACAGTCGAACCAGCAACTTTGACGGGTTCCATAAAAGCAAACGGAGTCACTCGCCCAGTGCGACCCACACTTACTTTGATATCTAATAACTTTGTGGTGACTTCTTCAGGCGGATATTTAAATGCAATTGCCCATTTAGGCGCACGCGAGGTAAATCCTAAATTCTTCTGCTCTGCAATGTTATTGATTTTGATGACGACGCCATCGATTTCATGCTCCACATCATGGCGATGGAGATTGTAATTTTCGATATACGCAAGAACTTCTTTCTTGGTTGTGCATACTTTAAATCGCTCTGAAGTCGGAAGACCCAGTGCTTTCAACTGCGCGTATGCATCTGATTGAGAATCAAATGAAATTCCTTCACTTGCACCGATTCCGTGTACTACAACATCCAATGGACGAGAAGCTGTCACTCTCGGATCTTTCTGCCTCAAAGACCCGGCTGCAGAATTACGAGGGTTTGCAAATAGTTGTTTTCCTGCTTCTTCAAGTTCTTCGTTGAGTTGATTAAATGCAGCAACTGGGAAGAAGACTTCTCCGCGAACTTCAATTAATCGTGGAACATTCTTTCCCGATAGTGAGTGTGGAAGCCCTTTAATCGTCTTTACATTGAGAGTGACATCTTCACCTGTTGTGCCATTTCCACGAGTTAGCGCGCGAGTCAGTTGACCGTTTTCGTAGAGCAAATTAATTGCTAGACCATCTACTTTAAGTTCGCAGAGGTATTCAGGATTTGGAGTCTCTTTCTCAACGCGATCAATCCATGTGCCGAGCTCTTCTTCATCTAACACGTTATCCAAGCTCATCATTTTTTCGATGTGATCGTGTTGATCAAAAGTGGTTGAAAATCCCCCACCTACGCCAAGTGATGGCG
>WLCS01000114.1 GCA_009705185.1 Actinomycetota bacterium | reverse complement strand
CGTCGCGGAACATTTTCAAACCGTCACGCAGTAATCATTGATAAGGAAAATGGCAACGAATGGACACCGCTTCGTTCACTTATTTCAGATGCAAATCAATTCTTCGTGATTGACTCACTTCTCAGTGAATATGCAGCAATGGGATTTGAATACGGATATTCAGTTGTGCGTGAAGAAGCACTTGTGTTGTGGGAAGGTCAGTTCGGAGACTTCGCAAACGGTGCACAGACAATCATTGATGAATTCGTTTCTTCTGCACTTCAAAAGTGGGGCGAGCGTTCTTCAGTAGTTCTCCTTCTTCCACATGGATACGAAGGCCAAGGACCAGATCACTCTTCAGCACGTATCGAGCGATTCCTCGCACTATGCGCGGAAAAGAATATGACTGTCGCGCAGCCATCAACTCCAGCTTCTTACTTCCACTTGCTTCGTTTCCACGCAGCAAATCCAAAACGTCGACCAATGGTTGTCTTTACTCCAAAGTCGATGTTGCGTCTGAAGGCAGCGGCTTCATCAATCAGCGATTTCACTTCAGGAACATTCCTTCCTGTCATTGGTGATCCAACTGTAAATAACGCATCACGATTAATTTTCTGCTCAGGAAAGATTTACCACGATCTCGTTGCAGAGCGCGCACGCTTGAATGACTCAAGCACTGCAATAGTTCGCGTAGAGCGCCTTTATCCATTGCCTGTTGCGCAGATGGAAGTTGAAGCGAAGAAGCATCCAAATGCAAACTTGTTATGGGTTCAAGATGAACCAGCAAACCAAGGCGCATGGCCACACGTTGCACTCAGCACAACTGAATCAATTGGTGGAACAGGTGTTGATTCACGTGTTCTTCGCAGAATTTCACGTCGCGCTTCAGCGTCTCCTGCAACTGGAAGCCATCACTTGCATGAGGACGAGGCAAAGGCGTTAATGGACGAGGCATTTACTCGATGATCGATTCACTTGCGCTTACTGGCCAAGAGTTCGTCATGTTTAGCACTGAATGGTGTGGTTATTGCAAACGTTTAAAGAGCCAACTTGGTGAAGCGGGAATTAACTTTCGTGAAATTAACGTTGAAGAAAATCCTGACTCTGCCTCATTTGTTGAAAAAGTAAATGGCGGTAATCGCGTTGTTCCAACTCTTCTTTTCTCTGATGGATCTGCGCTAACAAACCCATCTGTCATTGCCGTTAAAGAGAAGCTTTCCGGACTCTAAACTCAATTTTCGCCTTCACATAGTGAAGCGGTAACCAACCCCACGTACGCGAATCAGTTCCATCGGGGTTATCGCTTTTCACAAAAATCTTTGGGTAATCATTTTCAGGTAGCTGAATTTCTGTAATTCGTTTTACATAAAGAATGCCAGGTTGTTCTGCGCGCTCAAGGACAACCGCGTCACCCACTCGCACTCGGTTGCCAAATAGTGAGAACCCTTTCACTGAGTAATCACCCCATCGGGCCATCAGCCAATCACCAGCGTTATAGGTGGGGGCCATTGAATTACCCTCAACAAGAACGGTTGCATGTTTGGCCATGCCGACAATCCTAACGTTGGTGTACCCTCGCGCACATGAAAAACTTTCTTACACCTAAGGTAACTGTTCACGCACACTGCGATCTTCCATGCGGTGTTTACGATCCAGCACAAGCAAAGATTGAGGCTCTCTCAGTAAAAGCTTGCATGGAAAAGTACGCAGCAAATACAGATGCAGATTTCCGTTCACGTTCTGTTGCAATCAAAGAAGAACGTTCACATCAAGTGAAAGAGCACCTCTGGGTTCTCTGGACAGACTATTTCAAGGCACCACACTTTGAGGCATACCCACAGTTGCACTCACTCTTTAACGAGGCAACAAAGCTTGCAGGTGCTGCAGGCACAAAGGGAACTCAAGATGTAAAGGTTGCAGATCAACTCATCGCAAAGATTGATGAGATTGCAGAAATTTTCTGGGCAACAAAGAAGGCATAACTTCTTTACTCATTTAAGAATTACTCGTTAATGAGTGATTGAGCGGCAGTTCGAGCGAGGAAAGATAATCGCTCGACTGTCGCTCTTGTTATTTCTGCCTGCGCAAGATGGCGTTCGCCGTCGTACACATCGCATTCAAAAGTTAACTCTCGTCCTTCAATATTAATTAGACGTGAATTAGCGCGTATCTCAGCACCTGCTGTTGCAGAACCAACTATCTCCAGTGACGAATGTGTAAGGAATGTTGTTTCACCCGGATCCAAATATTCAGAGAGCGATGCCACGCAGGCGTTTTCCATCAATGTTAAATAGTGCGATGGCGCGACAACGGGTAAATCTGAAACGCCCATAGTTACGCAGGTATCACCCGGTCTAACTGTCATTACTGAGAAGCCCACTGCGCCTAGGACTTCCTCTGCCGGTTTCATGCTTTGAAGATTAGTCCTCGTCGTCTATGAAATGTTGGATATGAGTCTGTTCTATTTGAATTTCTCTATGCTCAACATTTCCAAATTCATCAATTTCAATTGAAATTTCAGTCATGCTGAACTGAGTGACAACTTCAGTCGTTGGTTGGCCAGCCATCTGCGCACGCAACTGACGATGAATGCTGTCGTGCAAATCTTCAGGAGCTTTCTCATCGCATGAGCGCTTGAGTACATCCTGCAGCATTTGGTGCATGACTCGCTCGTGCTCTACTTCAGCAGCGCAGGCGGCGCAGATTGTTAAGTGAGAATTAATTGCCTGAGCTTGAGGAATCTCTTGCAACTCTCCTTCAATAATAAATACGACAGAAGAGAGAACTTCTCCGCATTGAATTTCAATGAAACTCATTCTGCACCCCCTTTCTTTGTAGAGGTGTAACCAAGTTCCTTGGCATAGTCAGCAAGTTTTTCGCGAAGCTGCTTACGTCCTCGGTGAAGACGTGACATCACAGTTCCTGCAGGAGCTCCGACGATGTCAGCAATTTCCTTATATGAAAATCCTTCGACATCTGCCAAATACACAACAATGCGGAACTCTTCTGGAATTTCTTGAAGTGCGCGTTTTACATCGCTATCCGGAAGATTTTCAAGTGCAACAGTCTCTGCTGATTTACCTTGATCACTTGTGTGACTTTGTGCTTCTGCAACTTGCCAGTCTTCAAGTTCGTTATCTGCAATCAGGGGCTGACGTTGTCCCTTGCGATAAGAATTGATAAAAGTTGTTGTTAAAACGCGATACAGCCACGCGCGTAGATTTGTTCCTTCTTCAAATTGATGAAAAGAAGAAAAAGCTTTCAAGTATGTATCTTGCACAAGATCGCGTGCATCTTCAGGGTTTTTTGTATAACGCAAAGCTGCTGCATACAACTGATTTGTGAACACCAAAGCATCGCGCTCAAAGCGGATCGTACGATCGGCTGCGCTCTCTAGAACTAAATCTTTGGATGTCATTGATGCAAGGTTATCAAGAACTTCAGCTTTTAAAAGAGCGTCTCGGGCTCGCCCAGTTCGATGGGAATAATTAGTTCGGCTCCGTTGTTTGCCACAACATTGACGCGCGCTGAGACCGGAACCGCAGCAACGCCTTTATCTGGTTGCTCAATATCCATCAATTTAATAATTCGGTTTATGTCGCGAGCCTCTGTATCCAACCAATTTTCCCAGCGATCTTCGGGCATAAATACAGGCATGCGACTGTGAATAGTTGCTAATTCACCCACTGCTTCGCGAGTAATAATTGCCGCACTTTGGATTACTTGTCCGCTCTCACTCTG
>WLCS01000113.1 GCA_009705185.1 Actinomycetota bacterium | reverse complement strand
TCGCATAGCGGCCGAGTGCGCACGCTTGGAAAGCGTGTATAGGGAAACCTATCGAGGGTTCAAATCCCTCATCCTCCGCACTTAACCGTTTAACGCCGCAACTTCAGCGGTGTAAGCCTTCTGCCACGCTAGGAACGCTTTGCTTGCTTTCGCAGCAGCTTGGCCTGCTTTCGCTACTGCTTTTGTGTCATTCTTGTTGATCGCCACCTTCAGTGAAGTTATTGCCTTCTCGTATAACTCCATAGAGCTCGTGAGCATCGGTCCGGATTTTGCGAAGCCCTCCGAAGGAGTAAGGGACTTTAATTCATTAATGGTTATTAGCAACTTGTCGGAAGATTTGGTTGCCTTCGCTTTATAACTCTTGAATTTACTTCCGATTGCCAGTTTGGGAGCGCTCGTTAGCGCAACTCCCCAGTCTGAAACATCTGCCCCAAAGATTTGGATAGTTTCACTCACCTTGGTCGAGTAGT
This sequence comes from Actinomycetota bacterium, assembly GCA_009705185.1. Classification (GTDB taxonomy): domain Bacteria; phylum Actinomycetota; class Actinomycetes; order Nanopelagicales; family Nanopelagicaceae; genus Planktophila. Next base: position 3,260 of record WLCS01000113.1, on the reverse strand, counting down.
CGACATCTTCTTGTGTCGCGGCAGCATACGAAAGCTGGGTGCTGAGAATTGTTACCGCAAGAATTAATGCTACGCCTGTACTTTTCCTCTTCATTTCTTCACTCTCTCTTTTATAGCACTGGGGTGCTGAAGATGGAAGACCAAGGTCCTTGGCCCATTGCATTTTTTGCTGCGACCTTAAAATAAATCATGTCGCCTGTGGTTACGCCGTCGAGCTGGAACATTACTGCCTTTGCAAGATCTTCAACTTTCGCTGCAGAAACAATGGGTGATGTCGTTAGATCCTTGTAATACCACTCCACCACATACTCTGTAATGAACATTCGACTCTGCTCAAACATTGATGTATTTTGAATAGTTGCCTGCATAGATTTTAAACCTGTATCGGTATTTGTATGAGTATTAAATGACACCGCAGGAGCTGTTGCCGGAATTGCTAAGTTAGCAAAATCCATATCTTTTTGATACTGATTTGACCATGCAACTAAAGTATCGTTCGCCTTATTAGTTGCAGTATCCATTTTTATGCGGTCCTTGGATGTGACTTTATTTGATTTTTGTAAATATGCCAGGGCAACAGGAATCCACTTTTGACGTTCAGTGTTAGCTGCTACAGCAAGTGTTTGTGAGGAAACGTAACCGGGCGAGGCGGGAATTTCAGCAAACTGCTTTGAAGAGGCTTTTATTTGATTTATAACCTTGAGCATCTTGGATTTCCAGGCCTTGTATTTACTAGTTGTGGGCTTCGCGGCTGCTGCGCTATCCGCCGTAAGAGCGTTGTAAGCAGTGAGCTGGACAAAAAGGGCATCTGCATAAGCGGCGGTCATAGAAACTTCGTATTTCGTATCTAATGGATCGTTTGCTGCAATAGCGCCCTGCATGGGCGTGAGTACAGAAGCCAGAATGATTGAAGCGATAAAAAGTCTCTTACTTCCATCTTTGAATGCCATTTCAACCCCCAATAGTTATCAATCACTGAGAAATACACCGGATTTTGGCCTTGGATTTATGCAGCTATGGCCGGGAAATTCAGGGCTAGTTGGTGCGCACGCTTAGAAAGCGTGCATAGGGGAACCTATCGAGGGTTCAAATCCCTCATCCTCCGCTCAGAAACGGTTAATGGCTCGAGAACTATCGGTTGTAAATTCTCTTTGCCGCGGTAAATGCGGTTAAGGATGCAGGATCAGTAAGGGTTGTATTCAACTCAAGACTTAAAGATCCATCAGCATTAACTTGAAGTGCAACAACTCCTCTACTCATTCCAGTGGTAACTGTGTAACCAATTGGCCACGGCGCCATACTTCCTGAAGGATTAGGTGTAACTCCTGCAGGCGGCGTGTAAGAAAGTTGTGCAAGTTTGTAGACAACCATGCCACTTGCTGATGTGAGTTTATCTGGAGTGACTTGGCCGGAACCAACTATGAGGGCTGCTTGATCTGCATCACCGTTTGGATCTTTCCACCACCCTGAAGAGAAGACCCAAGCTTTGGTATCTACTTGATGCGGCGCAATTGCTAAGTGGCTCCATGAGTAATCATTCTTTCCTGGAACTGTTCCGCTACCCAACATCGCTCTTGCATTTTCGTAATCACTATTAAGGCGTCCCGCATAGCCGTTGGTTCCAGCCAAGAACCAATTACCTGATGCAGTTCCCGCAATATCGTGATCGATCTTTCCAACTCGTGGAGAACTTGTCTTCTGTAGTTGGGCTTCCATAGCTGTACGAATTGATGGAGTAAAGAATGGGAGATAGTCGGCTGTATATGGCTTCCATGTATCCTGTGTTAGATAAGACTGAATGTTTTGGAATCCAGATAACCATTGGGTTCCGTCAAAGACGTTGAAATCAAGGGCTGTCTCTGCTTGGCGTCCAAACTCATCACCAGCCTTAACTTTTACATTTGCCTTTAAATAACCTGACGTTGCAGCCTGTGCTGCCAGCGAAGCCAATACGCCAGTCACTTTATTCATCACCATGTAGACGGAATAGAGATTGCAACCGTGGTCGATAACTACGCGATAAGAATTTGGAGAACCGAGATTAGAAACCTCAGTAATTGTTCCAGCAGCAGGAGCGGTAACTGGGACATAATCTGACGCCGTGAGTTGTGAAGCTGGCTTAGAGAGAGCTTTCACACCAAGGTATGCGTGATCAATAGGTGTTACGTGTCCACCAATCATTGCACCGTAAGGAATTGCTGGTGCTAATTGATCGAGCGGAAGAACCGGCGATGTAAATAAAATTGAAGATGGTGCACACGTTGGTTCTGTAGCGCCCGATCCACCGAGAATTTGCGAAAGCGTTGGATACCATTCAGGGCGTGATGTAAAACCACCTGCAGGAGTCTTTGGTGCATCGGCTGCTAAGAGATAACTCACTTTTCCGTTCTTACAAATTGCAGCCATTAATCCATTCCATGCAATTTCACTGTTCTTGCTACAACTTGCTCCGAGTTGGCCTAACTTAAATCCGGTGTTTTGGGTGTTTGCTCCACCGCCAGAACTTTGCTGGCTCTGTGGACGCCATGAACTCTTTCCATCGCCACCCTTAGTGCAGTAGAGAGTACTTCCATTTGTATCTTTTGCAGGAGCACTTCCCTCAGCACAGAGGAATCCTTCTGTCACATTCTTGCTAGCAGCTTGCTTTGCAACAGGTACACCTGCATCCCAGACCAGAGATTTACCCTTTTTAACGCAGGTAAACGTCTTTCCAGAAAATGTCACCTTTTGATTTGCCGTGGAACATTTTGTCCCAGCTTTCGGGTTTGCAGCCTGTGCAAATCCAATTCCAACAAATGAAAGTGAGGCAGTAAGGACAAGGGCAATGATTTTTCTCATCCCAATAAATTACCACCGGGGGTAGAACTCGAAAAGAGTGGATATGTTACAAATAGATAAATTGAGCGGGGAATTACCCAGGTTGAAGAGGATAAATCCCTCATCCCCCGCAAAATTTAAATCTCTACCCCGATGTACTTGGTCTGCAAGAACTCGTGCACGCCATCGAATCCGCCTTCGCGGCCAAGGCCCGATTGCTTCACCCCACCAAAAGGTGCAGCCGGATCTGAAAGTAAGCCGCGGTTGATGCCAACCATTCCCGCTTCGATGCCTTCAGCAAAACGAATAGCGCGCTTCAGGTCTTCTGAATATACGTAACTAATAAGTCCGTACTCAGTGTCATTGGCAAGCTTCAGCGCTTCTTCATCGGTGTCAAAGAGAACGATTGGTGCAACTGGTCCAAAGACTTCGTTTGCAAGAAT
>WLCS01000112.1 GCA_009705185.1 Actinomycetota bacterium | reverse complement strand
GCACCTGCACCAGTTGCACCTGCACCAGTTGTGTCCGAACCAATAGCTCAGGTTCAGGTGGCACAGGTTCCTCCTCAGGTTTCTACTCCAGTCGCTGTGCCTGTAATGCCTGCACCTGCGGCAGTGTCACAACCACAAGATGCTTATGTAACTCCAATTGTGAGAAAACTTGCCAATGATCTTGGCGTAAATCTTGCATCGGTAAAGGGAAGCGGAATCGGCGGACGAATTCGTAAAGAAGATGTACTTGCTGCAAAGCCTGCCGGTGCATCGACTCCAGTATCTACTCCAATGGCGGCGCAGAGTTCAGCTCCGGCTGCTCGACCAGTTGCACCTGCAGCTTCTCCACTTCGCGGAACCACAGTGACAATGTCACGTCTTCGCAAAGTAATTGCAGCTCGAATGGTTGAATCACTACAAGTTTCTGCTCAGTTAACAACTGTGATCGAAGTTGATGTAACAAAGATTGCGCGACTTCGCGATCGTTCAAAAGCAACTTTCGAAGCGCGCGAAGGCGTCAAGCTTTCATTCCTTCCATTCTTCGCTGTTGCAGTGTGCGAAGCACTCAAGCAACATCCGGTTCTTAACTCATCAGTTGAAGGCGACCAAATTATTTACCATGGTGCAGAGCACTTAGGCGTTGCCGTTGACACAGAGCGTGGATTGCTTGTTCCAGTCATTCATAATGCAGGCGACCTCAACATGGGTGGCGTTGCACGCAAGATTGCTGATCTCGCTGCTCGTACTCGCGATAACAAAGTCACACCAGATGAACTCGGTGGCGGAACATTTACATTAACCAATACTGGTTCACGTGGTGCGCTTTTTGATACTCCAATCATTAATCAACCTCAAGTTGCAATCCTTGGTCTTGGCGCAGTTGTGAAACGTCCAATGGTTGTTAAAGGTGAAGATGGCGGAGAAACTATTGCTATTCGCTCAATGGTGTATCTAGGTCTCTCATACGATCACCGAGTAGTAGACGGTGCAGATGCCGCACGCTTCTTAGTTACTCTCAAAGAACGCCTTGAGGGTGGAGCTTTCGAAGCGGATCTTGGTCTCTAACCGCATGCCAGTTCCGCAACGTATTGCAATTACAGGTGCATCAGGGCTCATTGGTACTGCCCTCGTTGGTCACCTCAAGAGTGAAGGTCACACAGTTCAAAAACTAGTGCGACGCGCTCCAGTGGCGCCTGATGAAATTCAGTGGGACCCACAAACAGGTTTTGTAGATATTGAAGCCTTGCGTGGTGTTGACGCGATTATTCACCTTGCAGGTGTCGGTGTCGGAGATAAGCGCTGGAGTAAGAAATATAAATCTGAAATTCTTAACTCTCGATTGCTCGGAACTACTGCAATTGCTCACGCGGTTTCTGAAGTTAAGCCACAAGTATTTATCTCTGCCAGTGCGATTGGTTGGTATGGAGAATCTGGCAACCGCGCAGTAATTGAAACTGATCGCGTCGGCGATGACTTTCTCGCTGCAGTGTGTCGTGAATGGGAAGGCGCAGCAGATCTAGCTGCCGGTGTTCGCACAGTAAAGATTCGTACCGGTTTGGTACTTGATCCAACAGGTGGAGCACTTGGAAAAATGTTGCCACTCTTCCGACTTGGTCTTGGAGGAAAACTTGGTTCCGGAAAGCAGTGGTGGTCTTGGATTACCTTGCACGATGTTATTAGAGCAATCTCATTCATATTGGAGAAGAACATCCAAGGTCCTGTAAATCTCACTTCGCCAAATCCAGTGACAAATCAAGAGTTCACTTCTGCCCTTGCCCGCGCAATGCACCGTCCTGCGTTATTTCCAGCACCTGCTATCGCGCTAAAGATTGCACTCGGTGGATTTTCAAGTGAAGTATTAGGTAGCAAGAAAGTTATTCCACAAACACTTACCGATGCAGGCTTTATCTGGGATTACCCGCACATTACAAATGCTTTAAGCGCCCTTATTCAAGAGTAATTCTTGGGCAGCTAATCGCCCTGAAAGCAGCGCACCGTTCTGTGATGGAGCAGTTCTAAAATCTCCGGCAATAAATACGTTATCTGAGACACGAGCAGATGTAACGGTGTGATGCCTGATTCCGAAAATTGGAAGTGATTTAGGAATCTCATACTTAGCAATAAGTGGCCATGATTGGGTTTGGACTCCCCACATCATCGAGAGATGTCTTCTTACCTCTGATTCTGATGCACTCTCGATTGTGGTGGTTGAAAGCAAAGATCTTTGAGGCGGCGCATAGGACTTCACCATGTTTGATAAAACAATCGAATTTATGACCGGACCTCTACGTTCAGCGTCAATTAACAATCGGTTTGACTGACTGAAATCATTAGGAACTTCGTGATACCACGTTGTACTGCTAGCAAGCTTGGGAACCTCTGCAATATCCAAAAGTTGAGCCGCGGTTGTGACATCTGTTGCAACAATAACTTCTCGACCGGCAAATTGGCTCAATGAATCAACTCTGTGATTGAGATTAATCTTTTTTACTCGAGCTCCTAATTGTTGGCTTAATGACCCAACACCACTTGCTGGAAGTCCCGGTGCCCCAGATATGAAAGAGCGAATTAGTTCTTTCCCCGTCACTGCATCAATGGAATTCAGCGGGGATAAAAATACTCCTTCGAGAAATGGCTCAAGGATTCGAGAATACAGTTTTCCCGATTTTGACAACTCGTCAGCAACAGAATTGCCGGCGTGCGATGACGAGGCAAGGTACTTAACGAAACGTAGTTTTTCGAGCACATTTCCTGATTGGGCACTCAGTGACGAAAACGGTGAAACTCGAGGGTCTCCGATAGTGAATCTGTCATTGCCTATTGAAAAATCAATTGCTCGCGGGGCTTTTACAAATTCGATTTCGTCAATTATCCCGAGTCGAAGAAATTCGGGATACTTCGCATTGATAAGTTGAAAACCATGATCGAGTGTGAAGCCATCTATGTAATCACTGGCTACACGTCCTCCAATTTTTGAGGAACTTTCAAATACTTCTACTTCGTACCCCGCACTTTGAATTGTCAGTGCCGCGCTTAAACCCGCTAGTCCTGAACCAATAACAACAACTGGTTTATCCGACATTGATTTCTCGCGCTTTATCAATATGTGAAGCAACATCTCTGATTTCTTCGTGCGAGACAGGCCACGCGCCATCGCCTGAAAGTGCATCTCGTACGGCTAGATAGAAATTTCCATAATTACCAGCGACACCTTGAATTTCTTCCACTGCATCACCGCGATGTAAGAATGCACGCGAGGAAGTTGGAACGCTCCAGATTCCAGATTCTGGACTTTTCCCCGATCTTAAGAGTGCCTCTTGTGGATCTAAGTCATGAATAACGAGAGCGCCTTCAGTGCACAAGAGTCGAATGCGTGGCCCAGGAGAACCAGCTACGGCTGATGCGGAGAGAACAGAATCGACACCAGATTCATGAGTGAGGTGCAGAAGCACATCGTCTTCAGAGCCACCTCTGATGTCTCGAATTCGTGAGTGAGTCATCGCTGCTTTTCCAAAAGTGTTTAGCGCAATGGAAAGTAAATGAGTCTGCAAATCGAGGAGCAATCCCCCACCATTTTCAGGTGAGTCATTCTCTCGCCATGAAGTGAGATTCTTTATAGGACGGAATCGTTCAAATCGTGATTCATATCTAAAGGGTTTACCGATCACACCATCTTTAATGATTTTCTTAACCGTAAGAGTGTCAGAATCCCAAAAACGGTTAAAGAAAACTGTCACAGGGACCCCCGATGCACTGGAAGCCGCCAGAACTT
>WLCS01000111.1 GCA_009705185.1 Actinomycetota bacterium | reverse complement strand
TCATATGCATCTGCATATCGCTCGGCAGTTTTCTCTACGATCTCTGCGGGCAATTCTGGGGGCGTGGATTTCTTATCCCATCCACTTGTAGTTAACCAATCGCGAACAAATTGTTTATCAAACGATGGTTGAGATTTTCCTGGCTCCCAACCGGATTGCTCCCAAAAACGTGAAGAGTCAGGAGTCAGCGCTTCGTCACCCAGGGTAATTTCGCCAGCCATATTGATTCCAAATTCAAATTTAGTATCTGCCAAGATAATTCCTTGGCTACGCGCGAATTCAGATGCTGTGTCGTATAACTTGAGTGTTAGATCGCGAAGTTCTTCTGCAGACTCTCTGCCCACAATCGCTGAAGCTTTATCAAAATCTATATTGATGTCGTGATCACCAATATCTGCTTTTGTAGCAGGGGTGAAGATACTTGCTGGAAGTTCAGAGCCATCTAAAAGTCCTGAAGGAAGTGGGTTTCCACATACAGCTTGATTTTGCTGATACTCAACTAGACCGCTGCCTGTGAGAAATCCGCGGGCCACACACTCGATTGCAAACATTTCAAGTGGTTGCACAATTACGGCACGATCTGCAACAGAATTTGGTACGTCATCAGAAATAATGTGGTTGGGAACAATATCTGCCAATAGTTCAAACCAGAAAAGTGAAAGCTGCGTGAGAATCGCACCCTTATTTGGAATTGTTGTTGGTAATACCCAATCAAATGCTGAAATTCGATCTGATGCTACGAGAAGAATTTCACCTGAATCATTTGTGTAGAGATCACGAACTTTTCCTGTACGTAGATGCTTCCATCCTTCAATCGATGGTGCTGGCGGAGCGCCAGCTGCACCGAAGCCGCTCACCGTATAGAGGCGGGCTTGTACTGCGCAGCGGCAGGGTGCGCGGAAGTAATCGCGTCAATGCGATGTACAACTCGAGCAACTTGTTGGCGAGCATCGCCAGTAAATTCCATAGGGTTTCCAATGAGCGCATCTAATTCTTCGCGCTTAAATGGGATTCGTGCATCATCTGCGATTGCATCTAAGAAAGTATTTTTCTTTCCTTCGCGCATACCAAGTGCTGCTGCAACTGCATGTTCTTTAATCACTTCATGAGCTACTTCGCGACCGACTCCTGCTTTTACTGACGCCATAAGAATTTTTGTAGTAGCTAAGAATGGAAGATACCGCTCGAGCTCTGCGGCAATAACTGCAGGGAAGGCGCCAAATTCGTTGAGAACAGTAAGCATTGTTTCGAGCAACCCATCAATCGCATAGAACGCATCAGGAAGTGCTACGCGACGAACAACACTGCATGAAACATCGCCTTCATTCCATTGATTTCCTGCGAGTTCAGAGACCATCGATGCATATCCGCGCAAAATCACTGTGAATCCATTTACGCGTTCGCATGAACGAGTATTCATTTTGTGCGGCATTGCAGAGGATCCGACTTGACCAGCCTTGAATCCTTCAGTGACTAGTTCTGCGCCAGCCATCAAACGAATTGATGTTGCAAGTGAAGATGGTGATGTCGCAATTTGTACAAGAGTGGTTAGTACGTCGTAATCAAGTGAACGTGGGTAAACCTGGCCAGTTGAATCAAGTACGCGCTCAAAGCCGAGCTCTGCGGCAATAGCAGATTCGAGTTTCTGATGCGCTTGTGTGGAACCGAGTAAATCAATTGAATCTTGCGCTGTTCCAACTGGTCCTTTAATTCCGCGCATTGGGAATCGCTCTTGAAGTGATTGCAGGCGTTCGTATGCAAAGAGAAGTTCTTCGGCTGCGGATGCAAATCTTTTACCTAAAGTTGTTATCTGTGCGGGAACGTTATGTGAGCGACCAGCAATGGGTTGCTCTGAATATTCTGCGGCCTTTTTTGCAAGTGAAGAGAGAAGAGCAACTGTCTTGTCATGGACAAGTTTCAGACCATTTCGCACTTGTAGCGCTTCGATGTTTTCTGTGAGATCACGACTTGTCATTCCTGCATGGATTGCTTCATGCCCAGCGAGTGCATTGAATTCTTCGATTCGTGCTTTTACATCGTGACGAGTTACTTTTTCGCGGGCGTCGATTGATGCGAGATCAACTTCTGAAATGACTTTTTCGTAATCAGCAATAACTGAATCAGAGATTGCATGTCCCAGAGCTGATTGCGCACGTGCCACTGCAATCCATAGCTTGCGCTCGGCAATGATTTTGGATTCTGGCGCAAAGACTTCGCGCATCTCTTTCGATGCATATCTATCGGCTAATACGCTCACTGATGCATTCTCCCTCATTTAATTGCCCTTCTCAGCGACCGACGCATTGAGAGCGATATCCGAACGATAGAAAGAGCCTTCGAGTTCAATCTGTGAGATGGCGCGATATGCGCGGTCGCGGGCTTCGGTTAAATCCGAACCCACGCCAGTCACTGTTAAGACTCGACCTCCTGCAGAAAGTAAAGTTTCTCCGCTCTTGCTTGTACCTGCGTGAAAAATTTGAGTGTTTTCAATATGCGGAACATTGGAAATTGAAGTTCCGGTATGTGGAGATTCTGGATAACCCGGCGCGGCAAGAACAACAGTTACAGCACTGTCATCTCGCCATTGCAAAACTGTGTCATCGAGTGAATCAGTTGCAGCTTTATATAAAAGAGTTGCAAGTGGTGTCATAAGTCGTGGAATCAGAACTTGAGTTTCTGGATCACCAAATCGTGCATTGAATTCGATGACACGTATTCCATCATCAGTGAGTGCAAGTCCTGCATAGAGAAGTCCTACGAAAGGTGTGCCTCGCGCAGCCATTTCAGCAATCATCGGCGCTAATACTTTTTCATACGTTTCATCGACGATGTCATCGGGCGCCCAAGGCAATGGTGAATATGCACCCATGCCTCCGGTGTTTGGTCCTTCATCATTATCAAATGCCCGTTTGAAGTCTTGTGCAGGTTGCATTGGCAAAATGTTTCTGCCATCGGAAATTCCAAATAAAGATATTTCTGGTCCCTTGAGATATTCCTCGATAACAACTCGAGTGCATGCGAGAGCATGAGAAAGTGCTGCATCTCGATCATGCGTAACAACAACACCTTTTCCTGCTGCAAGTCCATCATCTTTAACAACGTATGGCGCCCCGAAAGTATCGAGAGCCTTTTCAATTTCTGATTTTTCTGTGCAGGTGTAACTGCGTGCTGTTGGTACGCCAGCATCACGCATGACACCTTTTGCAAAATCTTTAGAGCCTTCTAATTGTGCTGCTGCTTTTGATGGGCCAAAGACTGCAAATCCAGCTTGACGAAGAACATCCGCAACACCGTTTACAAGGGGAACTTCAGGGCCTACTACAACGAGATCAACAGCTAATTTCTTTGCTAGATCGCATATCGCTTGATTATCAGTAACTGCAATTGGGTAAAGAGTTGCAAGGGATGCTATTCCTGGATTGCCGGGGGCAACGTGTAACTCTGTACAACTTGTATCTGCCTTGAGTCCTAGTGCGAGTGCGTGCTCACGACCGCCGCTTCCGACTAGGAGGATTTTCATATTAAATGAAATCCTTCACGACAATTGTTTGATCGCGCCCGGGCCCTACGCCTATTGCACTCATGGGAGCACCAGAAATCTTTTCCAAGAAGGTGATGTAATCCTGCGCATTCTTTGGAAGATCACTGATCTTCTTTGCGCCAGAAATATCTTCCTTCCAACCAGGTAGATATTCATAAATTGGATTTGCATGGTGGAAATCAGATTGCGAAGCTGGAAGTTCTTCAACACGCTTGCCATCAATTTCATAAGCAACGCACACAGGGAT
>WLCS01000110.1 GCA_009705185.1 Actinomycetota bacterium | reverse complement strand
TGAAGCGCCGACGAGTCCGAGACCAACAGTTGTCATACCGACAACGCCGCCTGTGCGGAATGCGATCTGTACAGCTTGCGTTCCATTCTTCTGACGTGCTGCTTCTGCAACGCGAACATTTGCGCGCACTGCAAGCCACATGCCGTTATATCCAACGAGTGCAGAGAAACCTGCGCCGAGAAGGAAGAAGATTGAACGGCCGATGCGAATTGCAGTTGTATCTGCAGGAAGTGCGAAGAGAAGGAAGAAAACAATTCCGACGAAGTATGAAAGTGTGCGGAACTGGCGAGCAAGATATGCGGCCGCGCCTTCTTGAACAGCTTCAGCGATCTCGCGCATTTTCTCGGTGCCATCACTTGCAGCAAGGACTTGCTGGCGAAGTGCGAAGGCGATTCCGAGCGCCCCTAGGGCAACTGCGAGAACGATGTAGGTGATATTCAGATTTGTGCCTGTTACTTGCACGTTTGTCAGAGCAGCAGAAGCTCTCATGTTTTCTCCTCCATTGGAGAGTCAGGGCGCCCCAATATGAGTGCGGGGCGCGCAGATTGCCCGAGTGTACATATACATATCTATTAGCGGTAAAAATCCCGCGTAAATCTGGGGGCCTATTGATTTTTGCAGTTTTTTGCATATCTTTTAGCCTTATGGCTGGAATCGTCGAAATCGCAAAGAAGTCTGGGGTTTCCCCTGCCACGGTTTCGCGTGCCCTTCGCGGTCTCCACCATGTCAATGAAAAAACTCGCAAGAAAATTGTTGATGCCGCACAAGCCCTTGATTATCCAATCCGTCCGGATTTATTGCCGCGTAATGAAAGCTCGCGCACAAATACGATCGGCGTAATCGCGCCATTTCTTTCACGTTGGTATTTTTCGCAATCTGTCGCCGGTGTAGAACAAGCGCTTCGCGAAGCCGGAATGGATTTACTTCTTTACAACTTTGCGCAGATCGATGCACGTCAGCGAGTTTTTCAACAGAAGAAGTTAGTTGGCAAAGTTGATGGGTTAATTGTGATGTCGCTTCGCCCAACAGATAAAGAATTTAATCAGATTCTCGGTCTCGGTATTCCTGTTGCCCTTCTTGGTGGTATCGATGATCGTTGCTCGTGTGTTTCGATTGATGACGTTAAAGCTGCAGAGGAAGCTACTCAATATCTAATTGATATGGGGCATACCAAGATTGGCATCGTGGTTGGGCAGAGAGAACTTGCTTTTAACTTCGAAGTTGCGATTCAGCGAAAGACTGGTTTTCTCAACGCGCACAAGCGCAACAAGATTGAATTCAATCCCGCATATGAACTTACTGCCGATTTTGATAACCACACAGCAGAACTTGCTATGGATGAATTCTTGGGCCGCAAAGATTTACCGACGGCAATTTTCTGTGAATCAGATGAGATGGCTTTTGGTGTAATTAAATCTATTCGCAAAAAAGGTTTAAGGGTCCCGGAAGATATTTCGGTTATTGGATTCGATGATCACGAATTTTCTCAAATTTTAGGACTAACAACGGTTGCGCAGCCACCACGATTCTTGGGTCAATTGGCAGCTTCACAAATTTTGGCAGCGATTGAAAAGCCAGACAGTGAACTAGGAAAGATTTCGGTACCTACAACTCTTGTTATTCGCGAGAGTGTTGCAAAGCTAAATTAAGCTTTTATAAATTACTTAACAGCACCCTGTGAAATACCTGAAATGAACTGCTTTTGCAGGATGAGGTAGAAGATCACAATTGGGATAACTGCTAGCGCAAGTCCTGCCATTACTTGTCCATATTCAACTGTGTACTGACCGTAGAAGCGATAGGTGGATAGCGGAAGAGTCTGCGACGGTTCATCGAGTACAAGTCGTGGCAGAAGGAAATCATTCCAAATCCACAAGGCGTTGATGATTGCGACAGTAGCAGTAATTGGACGCATCATAGGAAAGATAATTCTCCAGAATGCGACCATATCTGAAGCGCCATCGATAGACGCAGCTTCGTCGATCTCTGTTGGAATAGTTGAAATAAATCCGTGATACAAAAATGTAGATAGCGCAGTTCCGAATCCGATGTAGAAGAAGATTAATGCGCCGCGATTGTTATATGAAACCAATGGTGCAAAGCGCGCCATAAACGGAATCATTAGTGCTTGGAAAGGCACGATCATCGATGCTACAAGGATTAAGAAGATGTACTTTGATGTTTTATTCTTTGTGCGAGCCAGGTAATAAGCCAGCATCGATGAGAAAATGATGAGAAGTGAAACGCTAAATACTGTAATGATTAATGAGTTGGTAAGCGAGCGGAAAAAGTTCATTTTGGCAAAAGCTTGTTGGAAGTTTTCCCAAGAGATTTGAACCGGTAGCGCAAGCGGGTTGGCCAAAATGTCGTACTTCAATTTAACTGAGTTAACAAAGACTAAGAAAAATGGGAAGAAATATGTGATTGCCAGGATGGATCCAATTCCAAATGTAATTCGTTTACCAAGGCGTGCACGGAAATTCATCGCTGCACCTCGTATCTCTTAGAGACTGTTACTTGAACAAGGGCAGCAAGTGCGACAACTAGGAACATGATTACAGCCTTCGCTTGGCCAGTACCAAAGTCTCCTTCAAGGAATGCATCTTGAAAGATGTGCATTGAAATTAACTCGGTCGTGCGGAATGGGCCTCCGTCGGTGAGTGCGACGTTTACGTCGTACGCCATAAAGCCCCCTCGCAAGGTTAAAAAGAGCGCGATAGTAAAGGCTTGAGCCATCAATGGAATCTTGATTGAAAATAGCGTGCGCAAGGGTGAAGCTCCATCAATCTGTGATGCTTCAAGGACGTCGTTTTCGATTGATACCAACCCAGTGATGTAAACAATCATCATGTAGCCAGATGATTGCCACACTGTCACGATGATCAGCGCCCAAAATGCTTTATTGGTGTCTTGTAACCACGATTGTTTAAATAGTTCCCAGTTGTACTTATTTGCTAATGAGACAAGTGCGCTGTTAAAAATAAATTGCCAGATAACGCCAAGAACTACGCCGCCAATGAGGTTTGGGACAAAGAAGAATGTACGCAGAATATTTCTGCTTCGAAGTTTAGATGTAACTATCAGCGCGAGCCCAAAGGCAACAGCATTAACTGCAATCAGAGAGACAACTACAAAGATGGCTGTAAATCGGAGAGTTACCCAGAATTTGGGATCTGCAAATGAATCTGCATAGTTTGTGAAGCCAACAAGTTTGGTGGTTTTAAATCCATTCCAGTTTGTAAATGTGTAATAGAAACCATTTACAAAGGGAACTACGAGAACAATGGTGAAGATTGCAAGTGGTATGCCAGTAAATTTCAAGAATTTTTTAGTAGTTCTTGCTTTTGGCACTTGAATCTCCTTTTCTTTTATTAAGAAAAATCATCCTGAGGCGAGTTTCCCCGCCTCAGGATGATTCTATTTACTTTCTTTTTGACTTAAAAGTGGGAAGCGCTATTAAGCAGCTTCTCCGCGCCAAGTCTTTGGCTTGCCCTTCCATGCATTCTGAATCGCAGTTGCAAGTTCAGCTGCGCTGATCTTGTCTGTGAAGTACTGCTGCATAGATACCTTGCCGACTTCCTCCTGGAGGCCAGCTGGGTAGTAAGTGTTGATCCACTCAAGTGTCTTTCCTGCTTCAACGAACTTAGCGATATCGCCAGCCATGCTTGTTGCTGGCTCTGTCTTGAAGCCCTTGTAAACAGGAATGAATCCCATTCCGCCTTCTGTTACTGGATCAGCAACGAAGCGTTGTCCTTGAGGTGATGTGTAGAGCCATGTAAGGAAGTCAACTGCGCC
>WLCS01000011.1 GCA_009705185.1 Actinomycetota bacterium | reverse complement strand
GCAAATGATCTACATGATCAAATGGAACAAGCCCATGCATCGTTGTATCGATACTTGGAGCAGCACCTGATGTACCAAATTTGCAGTAATCAAAGAGCGCAACCATCTCGTCTTCAAATTCAACGCCTCGATATACATTCTGCAAGTCTTTGAATTTATCTAACTCAAGAGCTGCAAGACCAGATTCAGTCATTGTTCCTAAATCTCCACCAGATCCCTTTACCCACAGCACTGTGGTTTCGTGACCTGTAGCAGGATTCGGAACAGAGCCTTTCGCAGATGTGTTTCCACCTGCGTAGTTAGTAAATCTCGGCTCTGAACCTAATCTGTTGCTTCTCTCTAATAGTTCCTTTACGACTTTAGGTGTCGTCATTACGCTCCCCATCCGGCCTGTGCACCACCGACGCGGTCGGCAGCAATCTTCTGTGCATATCCACTCTTTGCATATGCAGTCTTTGGATCTGCAGATGCACCCATCTCAACGCGAAGTTCTTCGAGCATTGGACGTACATCTGTGTTGTATGCGTGCATCAAAATATCATTTCCACCCAAGATATCTCCTGCAAGCTGTGCTTTCTTAAGAGCAGCAGCATCTACAAGAAGGGCTTTTGCAACAGCTTCTTGCACGTTTGTGATTGAACGAATCTGAGCAGGGATCTTCTCTTCAATGTTGTGGCATTGATCTAGAACATACGAAACTGGAGTTCCAACATCGAAACCACCGTTCTGATTTACCTCGTGCATGATGCGGAATAACTGGAACGGATCTGCAGCTCCTACGATCAAATCGTCATCTGCATAGAAACGTGAGTTGAAGTCGAATGCACCAAGGCGCTTCTTACGAAGCAAGAATGCAACGATGTATTCAATATTTGTACCAGGTGCATGATGACCAGTATCTACACAGACTGAAGCTTTCTCGCCGAGTTCGAGACAGTGAACATATGAAGTTCCCCAGTCTGGAACATCTGTTGAGTAGAAAGCTGGCTCGAAGAATTTGTATTCAAGAAGCATGCGCTGGTCTGGACCAAGGCGGTCGTAGCACTTACGAAGTGACTCAGCTAAGCGATCTTGGCGGGCTGCAAGATTATCTTGGCCAGGATAGTTAGTGCCATCTGCAAACCAGAGCTTTATATCTTTGACACCTGTCTGATCCATGATGTCGATGCACTCGTACAAGTGATCGACAGCCTTTTGGCGAATCTTTGCATCAGGGTGACAGACAGAACCCAACTTGTAATCATCATCTTGGAATGTATTTGAGTTAATTGTTCCAAGGCGTACTCCAAGGTCCTTTGCGTAATCAGCAAGGTGCTTGTAATCATCGACTTTATCCCAAGGGATATGCATTGCAACTGATGGGGCAGCGCCAGTGAACTTATGAACCTGCGCAGCATCGGCTAACTTCTCGTATGGATCGCGAGGTACACCTGGCTGAGCAAATACTTTAAAGCGCGTACCTGAATTTCCGTAAGCCCATGAGGGAGTTTCAATCCAGAAGCGCTTAAGGGCTTCCTTTGCCTCGTTTACTGTTGCCATTTTATGTACTCCCTTGCTGTAGGTGTTGAATGAAATTTAGTTGAGATGAAAAACTTCTTCGAGGAGCAAGAAACCTTCATCAGGATTCTTGCCATCGAGAGCTAAGAAAAAAGGTGCCATATCTGCTTGCCATCGTGCATTTACTTCACGTGTTGCCATACCCGCTTTTGCTGCTTCTAAATCCGGAGTTTCTAAATATCCGAAGAGTGTTCCATCTGCGCGATCGAGATAAATTGAGTAATTAGTCCAGCCAGTTTCGCGCAGCGCTTGCAACATATCTGGCCACACCTCTGCATGACGGCGTGCATATTCATCTGCCATCTCAGGACGAATCTGAAGTCTGAAGCCAACTCTTTGCATTATTAGATTCTCTCCTTCATGAATTTTAGCGCTGTACTGGCAAGATCATCTGAATCACTCCAGAGGTTGCGCCATACGCAGAGGGCATTTGAAAGAGCTGGATCAACAACAGCTGAAGAGAATGACTCAAAAGTGATTGGGCCTTGGTAATTAATTTTTTTCAGCGCATCGAAGAAAGTATCAAAATCAACGTTGCCTGAACCCAAGTACCCACGATGGCTTTCACCGATATGGACAAAACCTAGTTTGTCTCCAGCTGCTAAGACTGACTTAGCCATTCCATCTTCTTCAATATTCATATGATAGGTATCAAGGTGCACATACGTATTTGGGCGATTTACTTCCTCGAGGAATTTAAGTCCTTCAATACCTGTATTCATAATGTTGGTTTCATAGCGGTTGACGACTTCAAAATTTACGTTGATGCCCTTATCGGCTGCGTAATCAGATAAGCGTTGCATTGCTGCTACAGAATTAGCACGATTTTCTTTTGAGGCTGGTCCAGGATATTTCTGGAGCGAGCAATAGAGAACACCGCAAAGTTCTGTGCCACCAAGTTCGTGAAGTACATCGGTTGCCTTGCGAAGAAGTTCATCACCTTTAGCAATAATTGATTTATCTGTGCTTGTGACATCTGTTGTAGGGGAGAGGCCTAGCGATGCATGTGCGCGAACGCCGTACTCAGCCAATAAATCGCGAGTCATCGCGGTATCAACTTTCCATGGATCAAGAAGTGCGATCTCTACATAGTCATACCCAGAGCGCGCTGCGCCACTGATAGCTGCGCGTGCACCGTCTGCAGACCAATCGCCTGCCCACACAAGTGCGTGGCCACCGAATTCAAGTCGCTTTGATACTGACATGGTGCCTCTTCTCGTGATCCTAATTGTTTATTTGATTCGCTTTAACTGTTCAAATTGTCCTGAAAGAGATTCAGGCAGTTCCCCGAAGGGAACTGCCTGAATCCATCAGAGTTAACCTCTAATTAGAAGTTGAACTGATCTACGTTTGCCTTTGTAAAGACAGTAGCTGGTCCAAGGATGATTTCGTTTCCTACTGCACCCTTAGTAACTGTACGAGACTTGAGGCCCTTATCGCCCTTACCTGAAGCGATCTTTGCGCCAACCTTTACAGATGCCTTTGCGTTCTTGATTGAGTTAGCAACCTGAACAGCTACGTAACCAAAGTTCTCAACATCCCATAGTGATGCCTGAGCGTTTGATCCGTCCTTGATGTATGTCTTCATGTCGTTTGGAAGACCAAGACCTGTTACGAAGACCTTACCCTTTGATGAAGATCCGCTGACGTACTTAGCAGCCGCAACAATTCCAACAGATGTTGGTGCAACGATTACCTTAACGTTTGGATACTTCTGGATAAGTCCCTGTGTCTCTGTTGTTGATTCTTCTGGCTTATCAAGGCCATAAGCTGTAGCAACAAGCTTGAGGTTTGGATACTTAGCAGCGATTTCTTCCTTCATGAAGTCAATCCATACGTTCTGGTTTGTAGCATCAGGAGTTGTTGAAAGAACTGCGATTTCACCAGAACCACCAGCAAGGTCGTTAGCTGAAGCTGCTAGAGCCTGGCCAATTCCCTTTGATGATGCCTGGTTAATGAATACTGAACGACCAGCTTGTGCAACATCTGAATCGTATGTAACAACTGTTACACCCTTCTTCTGTGCTGCCTTAAGTGCTGGAACAAGTGCGTCCTTATCGTTAGCAGCAAGAATGATTACGTTGTAACCAGACTGAACTGCTGCGTTAATTTCCTTAACCTGTGCAGCTGCTGTAATTTCTGTTGGGCCCTTGTATGCACAAGTTGCCTTGAGCTCTTTACATGCGCGCTGTACACCCTTATCAGCAGCTTGGAAATATCCAATTGTGCCGAGCTTAGGGATGTGTGCGATCTTCAATTTAGTAGCTGCTGAAGCAGGAGCAACTGTGCCTGTTACAAGTGTTGTTGTAACAAGAGCAGCTGTTGCAATTGCTGCGAGTAGTTTCTTCAAGGTGTTTCCTTTCGTTGAAAACAAAGTGAAATAATTTTTTATTTCACCGCCGTGCCATGGCCAGCAAATTCGCTAACTGGGTCCGTGCCGAAACTCTAGGACTACTTGTCGTAAATCACTAGATATGTTTTATAACGGTTTGGTGAAGATTATGCGTAGAAAAAGTGAATTCCTCCGGTATTAAACAGTTGAATTGTTTAATGCGCATTGAATTGTTCAATGCCCGGAGGAACCCCAAGTAAAGCTATTTATGACTTATTGGCAGCTGTTGCCTTTGCTCGCTTCCACTTATCAACGAGTACTGGTGCTGCAACGGAAATCAAAAGCAAAATACCTGTAACGATTGTTCGCCACTGTGCATTGATCTCACGAAGTGTTAACCATGATTCAACGCTGCTTGCAAGCATTACACCTGCTACAACGCCCCACATAGTTCCGATACCACCGAAGATGGAAACTCCACCTAAGAGACAAGCAGAGATAACTAGAAGTTCAAGTCCAACACCGTTATCTGCTTGCGCAGTAGAGAAACGGAATGTGTAAATGATTCCTGCGACACCTGACATGAATCCAGTGAATGTAAAGATGATGATCTTATGGCGCACAACATTTACACCAGCGAATCGAGCAGCCATTTGGCTCTGTCCAATTGCAAGTGTGCGACGACCAAATGGAGTGTTGTGAAGTAATAGACCAAAGAAAATTCCAAATACAATAATTACTGGAAGTGTCTGTGGAATAAATGATTTTCCAATTGTGTCGAAGCCGAAGTTAGTCCAGAACTCTGGGAATTCGTTAATGGTATTTGTTCCTAGGATTCCGTTTGCTATACCGCGATAGAGCGCCAAAGCTCCGATCGTGACAGCAAGAGAACCAAGGCCTAACTTTGTAACTAGGAATCCATTAATAAACCCACATGTTGTACCCACTGCCATAGCGATAAGAATCGCAAGCCAGATTGGTGCACCGTGTGCATATGAATAACCAAGCATGGCGCTACTGAGAGCCAAGATTGATGCGATTGATAAATCGATTTCGCCAGCGATAATCAAGAAGACCATGGCAAAGCCCATGATCATGATTTCACTTGAGTTAGAGAAGATCTGCGAAACGTTGATAGAGCTCAAGAAGTTATCTGTGGTCATTGAAGCCAATACCCAGACTACGAAGAGCAGTGCAAGAATTGCCGTGTCCCAGGACTTGCGAAGTTTAAATTTATTTTTCTCTGGCACGATTAAACCCTCTCTTTGATTCTTTGGGCGAGTAAGGCTTTTTCGCTCCTACTTGCAAGGATTCGGTCAGCATAAATTGCAACGATAAGTAAGAGACCGTTGATTGCAGCTTTCCAGAACGCATCTACACCAAGTGCTGCGAGTGCTCCCTGAATTGTCTGTACAAGAAGTGCACCGATAACAACGCCGACAGCAGTTCCTGCGCCACCAAGTAATCCGATTCCACCGATTACTGCCGCTGCAACAACTGCAAGTTCTTGTCCGTAGAACGCAGTCGAGTCAACTTGAGCAAAGCGCATCAAGTAGAAGACTCCTGCGATTCCTGCGATAAATCCGGAGAAGATATATGCAAGAAATGTTCTGCGGAAAACTTTAAGTCCAACAAGGTCAGCCGCTGGGGGATTGCTACCAATTGCATAGCAATCGCGACCAGCCTTTGTGTACTTCAGGAACCAGGCAACAATTGCCATGAGCACGAGTGCTAAGAAGAATGGGACTGGCAACAATCCAAAGAATGCTGTCGAGCCGATTTTCAGAAGGCTCTTAGGCATTTCCTGTGCGTTGTAGTCAACAGAGTTTGAAACAACATAAACGCCGCCTCGAACAATGTACAAAGTTCCGAGTGTGACCACCAATGAAGGTAGTCGAAGTCCTGCAACGAGTAGACCATTAAGGATTCCGATAACGATTCCAAGTGAGCCACCTACTAGGAAGCACTGAACCCAGGTAAAGCTAGGGTTCTTAGCGCAGGTATCGGCAACTAGCCATGCAGAAAAACCAACAGTTGATGCAATGGATAGGTCGATATGGCGCATGATCATGATCGGTGCGATACCGATTGCCAACAGAGCAACAATGGCTGTTGCGGAGAGCAAGTCACGTGTTCCATCACCGGTAACGAAGCGCGGATTGATAAAGCCAGTTACTGCAACTGCAAATATCAGAATTACTCCAAGGCTTGCTTCACGCCCCAAAGCTTTTCTCTTAAATAGTGATGCCACTTTTAGATGCCCTTCTTTCCGGTGGTAGCTGCTGCAATGACATTTTCCTGAGTCGCTTCCTTGCGAGAAAGTTCAGTTACTTGGCGACCTTCGCGCATCACAATGATGCGATCTGCCATTCCGAGAACTTCTGGAAGCTCACTTGAAATCATCAGAACAGCTTTGCCTTCGCCAGCTGCCTTATCAATCAGGCGGTGAACTTCTGCCTTTGTTCCAACATCGATACCGCGAGTTGGTTCGTCAACGATAAGAAGATCTGGATTTGTAGCAAGCCACTTAGCTAACACAGTCTTCTGCTGATTTCCGCCAGAGAGACGATCAACTGGATCTGATTGATCCGCATACTTAATACTTAAGTTCTCGCGCCATTCGTTTGTGAGTGCGCGCTCCTTCTTAAAGTTAATGAAGAAGCGACCAGTAAGACGGCTGAAAGATTCCATCGAAATATTGCGATTTACTCCGGCAACCATGAAGAGTCCTTGTTGACGACGATCTTCAGGAACGAGGGCAATCTTGACGTCCATAGCCGCAATAGGAGAGTTCTTTTTCAGCGGCTTGTGGTTGATTTTTACAGAACCTTCATCGTATGAATCGATTCCGAAGATTGAACGAGCGATTTCAGAACGGCCGCTTCCGACAAGTCCTGCAAGTGCCACGATTTCACCTTTGCGCACAGTGAAGGAAACATTGCGGAAGTAGGCAGCATTAGTGAGATTTTCTACCTCAAGAACTACATCACCAATCGGGTGATCAGTCTTTGGGAAGAGTTCAGTGAGCTCGCGGCCGACCATCTCTTTAATAACTGTCTGCAAATCTGTTTGAGCGATTTTCTTCTCTGAAACAGTTGCGCCATCACGCATAACGGTGATGTGGTCTGAGATTGCGAAGACTTCATCGAGGCGGTGGCTTACGAAAATAACTGCCTTGTTAGCTGCACGAAGATTGCGCATCACGGTCATGAGGCGTTCTACTTCAGAGGCAGAGAGAGCTGCAGTTGGTTCGTCCATCAAAATAATATTTGCGTTCATTGAAAGCGCCTTAGCGATTTCAACTACTTGCTGGTCTGCAATCGAAAGTCCACGTGCTTGACGCTTAGGATCGAGTTCAACACCGAGTTCTTTGAAAAGCTTAGAAGCTTGCGCTTCTGCCTCTTTCCAATCGATGGCGATGCCCTTCTTAGGTTGTCTTCCCACGAATACGTTTTCGGCGAGTGAAAGATCTAAGAACAGTGAAGGTTCCTGATAGATAACGGCGATACCTTGGTCGATAGATGCTTGCGGAGATCCAGAAATAAATGCTGAACCACCAAGAGTGATTTCTCCGCCGTCGTGAACATGCACGCCAGCAAGAATTTTTAACATTGTTGATTTGCCTGCGCCGTTTTCACCGAGCAGTGCATGAATTTCTCCCGCGCGTACAGAGAGAGAAGTTCCGCGAAGAGCAACTGCTCCACCGAAACGTTTCTTAACATCCTTCATTTCTAGAAGAAGGTCGCCCTTGTTTGCCAATGCATTCTCCTCATCTAACTCACTTGCCGAATTGTGAAATCTTATTCAGTAAAGTTAAACCGTACTAGGGTTTAAAGAAATTCTTTACCGCGTCATTTACGCATTGAACAATTCAATTCCTGAATGTGCGTACTGCTTTGTAACGAAATGTTAGAAAGGTTTTTCCGTCTTGGTTTTTTATCGCCTTTGCACAAGAGTAGGGCACTGATCGAGAGGGGAATATTGCATGTCACGCTATTTGTCTCTCGATATGGGCGCCGAATCTGGGCGACTTGTAATTGTCGATATCAACACTGAAATTACAACTGAAGTTCTATATCGCTTTGAAACACCTATTACACAAGATGCACACGGCAGACGGTGTTGGGATTTTCCGAGAATCATTGAAGAAGTAACGCACGCACTTTCACTCGCGGCACCTCATGGCCCCTTTGAATCACTCGGTGTTGATACTTGGGGCCTTGATTTCGGATTATTAGATGCAGAAAAGAAGTTAGTGACTTTGCCCGTAAGCCATCGCGATCACCGCACTGATGGGTACTTAGAAAAAGCATCGTCAATTGTTGGACGCGAAAGACTTCACTTTGAAACGGGTGCACAATTACTTGAAATTAACTCAGTTTTCCAACTGCTTTCGATTGTTGAAAATACACCAGATGAATTAGAGAAAGCCCAGTACTTACAGTTGATGCCAGATCTGATTCTCTTTGCACTTACTGGAGAAATTGGAACCGAATACACAATTGCATCCACAACTGGGCTGTATGACACAACCAATAATCAATGGGCACTTGGCTTAGCTCGGGATCTCGGAATTCCAACACATATTCTGGGCGAAGTAGAAGATGCCGGCACAGTGCGCGGAACTCTTTCGCCAGATCTGCAGAAGAAAACTGGTCTTGGTCCGCTGAAATGTGTTGCTACAACAAGCCATGACACAGCTGCTGCAGTAGTTGCCACACCACTTGAATCTCCAGGAAGTGCATACATTTCATCTGGCACATGGTCTTTGATGGGCGTTGAGATTGATACCGCCATCACTAATGAAATTACTCTTGATGAGCGCCTAACAAATGAAGGTGGATTTGACCGAAGTATTCGCTTGTTGCGTAACATCACGGGGCTCTGGATTATTCAAGAGATTCGCCGTGACTTAAAATCACAAGGCACCGAAATTTCGTACGTCGACCTTGTCGAGCTTGCACGTAAAGAAGCTGACCCTTGGCGCACACTTTTCTTCGTTGATGCTCCGATATTTGTTTATGCCGGAAATATGATTTCTAGAATTCAAGAATATGCGCGTAAGTCTGGTCAGCCGGTTCCCGAGACTCCGGGTCAATTAGCCCAAGCAACATTTGCATCCCTTGCATTGCAATATGCCAAGACAGCAGATGTTTTGCAGCAATGCAGCGGCGAAGATATGCCCGCAATCCACATTGTTGGCGGCGGTGCGCAGAACGCTCACTTGTCGCAGATGACCGCAACGCTTTCAGGACGTGAAGTAATCGCTGGCCCGATCGAGGCCACCGCAATTGGTAATGCATTTGTTCAAGCGATTGCAGCCGGTGATGTAGTCGATATCGAATCAGCACGTAAATTGATTGCCTCAAGTCACTTACAACTGGGACGCTATGCACCTGAAAAAATTCAAGAAATTTCAGACGTTCGAGCGCGATACGAAGAGTTAGTTCATTCAGAGGAATAGGAGCGATGATGTCCACATTAGCTGAGGAAATTTCAGATTTAGCAGTGCGTGCAGGTGCACCCGATGCTGACCTGACAATTTTGGCCGAAGGCAATGCTGCAGTTCTTGATGCTGCAAATGATCGCTTCTTAGTAAAAGCCAGCGGAGTCGTCATGGGCGAAGCCACTGCAGAAGACTGGGTGTGGGTCAGCTTAAGTAAATCGATAGAGATTCTTGACGATGCTAATAAGAATGGTCGCTCGCCCAAATTAGATAGCGCACTCGATGCGATTTTAAAATCGGCAGTAACTCCTGGGGGAGTAAGCAAAAAGGCAAGTATTGAAACTTTGGTGCACGTTGTCGCATTCCACCTTCTTGAATCAACATGGTCACTACATACTCACCCAACTCCCGTTGTTTCACTTGCTGCCTCAGTAAAAGCTGCAGAGCATTACAGCGGAACCGTATTTCCTGACGAAAGCGTTATTTGTGGACCTATTCCTTTATATCTTCCTTATGACGAACCAGGTCTCTCACTCGGCCTTGGTTTCTACAAAGGTGCAATTAAATATAAAGAGGAATACGGCATGAATCCTCGCCAGATCATCTTGGGAAATCACGGACTGTGCACATTTGGAAATGGAAAAGAAGAAGCTCTTGCTACGACACAAATTGCTGTCAAAGCTGCGCGCATTCGCTTAGGTGCACTGGCTGCTGGCGGAATCAATTTCATTCCTAATACCGCCGCGCAAACAATCGCATTCCGCCCTGATGAAATTGCACGACGAGCGCTACTCACCGGCGATAAGTAATGATCCCTCAAGGCGTCACCTTTGATATCGGAGGCATTATTTATTCAGATGATGTCTTTAAGAGAGCTATCTTTGGCGCACTTGAGGAAATCGCAGGAAATATTGATGCACAGAAATTTGAAAGCGTTTACAACGAGCATTTAAAGTCTCAGAGCGGTTCATTGCGCAGCAAGTTATGTGTTGAATTCTTAGGATCCTTAGATTCCAAAGAAGAGCTTATGAAACGTGCAACAGCAAAGTGGATATTTACTGAAAATGATTTATATGCCGATGCTAAAAACTGTATCGAAACCATGCGCAGTACTGGATGCAAGATTGGAATTGTTGCTAATCAAGCGCGCACTGTTGTGCAGGCACTCGAGCGAGATTCAATTGCCCAGCTTGTAGATTTCCTCGGAGTCTCTGCAGTAGTGGGAATCGAAAAGCCGGATCCTGCAATATTTAAATTGGCTCTTAACGAATTAGGAACTGCTCCAGAGCAGACAGTGCACGTAGGAAATCGCTTGGATACCGATGTCCTTCCTGCACAGAAATTAGGTATGTGCACCGCATGGATTCTGCGCGGTGAAGCAAACCCAGATCCTACTGATGCAGATTTAAAGACTCCTGACATCGTCTTGCCATCTCTTGTAGGAATTCCTGAAGCGATTGCTGCACTGTAAATGAAAGAAGTTTTTCTCGGAATAGATTTTGCAACCCAATCCGCACGTGCAGTTTTACTCGATATTGATTCCAATATTCATGCGCGCATTACACACGATCTTGCTCCAGTGCAGCGCGGAGCAGATGGTCGTCTTACTCAAGACCCAGCAAGTTGGATTACAGCAATTGATTCTCTTCTGCAGCAGATTCTCGTAGAAGCCGAGAAAGCCACGCTTTCTATTAGCGCCATGTGTATTACTGCTACATCGGGCACATTCGTTCTTACAGACAAGAACGGAGAGCCAATCGCGCCAGCTGCAATGTATAACGACGGACGCGCAGGTTCACCACTAGGTCGTGCAGAAGCGATTATTAAAGAGTCGGCAAGCGGTCAATATTTATTTGCCCACACCGCTGAATACTTAGTTGCTCACTTAACGCAGCAGAAAATTTCTGATATCTCAACCGACTGGAGCCACGCGCTCAAAACTGGCGTTGATATCAACACTGGACAATGGAAAGCAGAAGCACTGGCGCAAGCTCAATCATTGTCAATCTCATTGCCAACAGTTGGCGCACCCGGAACATTGCTGGGTACAACATCTCTCGGTGCAATTCCAATTTACGCGGGTATGACCGATGGATGTACAGCGCAGATTTCAGTAGGGGATGCCTCAATTGGTTGCGCGGTTTCAACGCTGGGTACAACTCTTGTATTAAAAGTTGTCGGCAGTAAAGAGATTGCAGGACCGGGTTTCTACAGTCACTTACTTCCGAAAGATCGTTGGTTAGCCGGTGCTGCATCAAATCTTGGTGGCATCTCATTTGATAAATTCAAATCTGATATCGCCCAGTGGGATAACAAAGCTGCTGCACACGGACCAGCAAGTTCAGTTGTGTATCCGCTGGTAGGAACAGGCGAACGTTTTCCAATTGCTAATAAAGATATGAAAGAAATTCGATCACAAGCACCCACTGATGAAGTTGATGAATACCGATCAATCCTTGAAGGGATTGCTTTTGCCGAACGTCTTGCATATGAAACGTTAGCTGCTGCCGGTGCTGATAATTCAGGAACTTTGTACACCGTCGGCGGTGGATCTAAGTCAGCTATTTGGTCTCGAATCCGCGCCACCGTTTTACATAGACCAATCTCGTTAGTGAAAACTTCTGGTTCTGATATCGGTGCTGCAATGATTGCAGCAGCTGGTCATCGAGGTGCCGATGTTGGAGCAGGACTCGATGTTTTTAACAGTTCAATTGCTCAGGTGATTACACCGGATGAAAATGAGATGGTCGCACTTGAAAATCGTTACCAAGAATTTCTCTCTCTCATTAATCCTTTCCAAATCGCAGGAATTAGGTAGAGTGCGTCATCATGAGAAAAATACTGATCCTAGATCCGCGAGATAACATCGCTGTCTGTCTAGTAGATCTCAATGAAGGTGATGTCATTGAACAAGACGACATCTCTATAAAAGTTCTCAACAGAATTCCTCGCGGCCACAAAATTGCATCACGGCCTATCAACAAAAATGATGGCATTATCAAATACGGCGAACGCATGGGACATGCCGTTGCACCCATAGCTGTTGGCGAGCATGTTCATGTTCATAATATTTTGGGCGATCGACTTTCATCGGAGCAAGTATGAGTTCAGCGATTAAGGGATTCGCTCACGGAAATCGTGGCGCAGGAATTCGCAATCACCAATTAATTCTTCCATCCGTTGTCTGTTCTACTCATGTTGCCCGACGTATTGCAACGGAAGTAGACGGAGTCACCTTCGCCCACCAACATGGATGCGGAATTATTGGAGATGATGTTGCTGGAATCGATAATTTCTTTATTCAGTTAGCAGATCATCCCAATGTAAATTCAGCACTCGTTATTGGTCTTGGTTGTGAAACTATTCAGGGACAAGAGCTGGCTGCCAAATTATTAAAGAGCAATGAATCTACCCAGTACCGCATCATTCAAGAGAGCGGCGGAGTCGAAGGCACTGTGCAAGCTGGCGTGAAAGCTGCCAAGGAATTAAATGCTGCATTTGTGCCAACTGCTGCAGAGCTCCCAACACTTCGAGTGGGAATTGATAATGGTCGCGGATATGCAGGGATTACAGCGCTCGAAAAGTTACTAGTCGCAGCCGGTCACACAGTAATTATTTCTGATTCATCCTTTTCATCTGCCGAATCTTTCTCTCGTCTTGCGCAAGAAAAAGCGCACATCATTATTAGCTTCCCAAGTGAAACCCAGCCACCATCAGGATTTCCGCTGATTCCAGTAATCAATGTGGCTAGTTCTGGCGCGCTACATCAAGCGATTCGCGCTGATTTCGATATCACCGAAGCCACTATTGAGAATGACATTATTTCTTTGATCGAATCTGTCAGTGCCGGCGCGCAAACAATTGCTGAGAAGAACAAGAGCGGCGAAATCCGCGCACCTCGAGTTGTCAGGAGCGTGTAATGAGCGAAAAACTTTTTGCCTATAAGCGCGATAACGGTCGTTGGGGTTTGCGTAATCACGTATTAGTTCTGCCACTGCATTCAGCACTTGCCTCGACCGCTCGCGCAATTGCCGATGCATCTGATGGCGCTGTTGCAATTAGCCACGATTGGTCCGGAGAAATTGATAGCGACCTCAAGCGCATCCTCTTTACTCTTACGGGTTATGCCTCAAATCCAAATAACTATGCAGTGCTCTTTTTAACAATCGGAAGCGCTGAAGAAAAATCAATCATTGAAGGTGCCAAAGAGTTAGGTCTCAAGCGTTCGGCAGTACTTTCACTTCCTGAAATTGGCTCGATGGAAAAGTTACAATCCGATGCACTTGCCATTGCAAATAAGTACGTGTCAGAGGCCAAAGCTGAAAAGCGCGTTGAAGCACCATGGAGCGCGATTGTTTTGGGTCTCGAATGTGGTGGCTCTGATGCGTTGTCAGGAATCACAGCTAACCCTGCCCTAGGTGTTGCAAGTGATCGACTTGTAGAAATGGGCGCAACATCTGTTCTTGGTGAAACAACTGAAATTCTTGGCGCAGAACATTTATTAGCTGCGCGCGCGACTGACCCTGAAGTCGGCAAGAGAATTGTTGCAATGGTTGCTCGTTATGAAGCTTCCATCAACTATG
>WLCS01000109.1 GCA_009705185.1 Actinomycetota bacterium | reverse complement strand
GGAACAAAGTATGCAGCAATTTTATCTGCCTTGGCTTGGATGGGAGTTTTGCTGCCCTGCGCAGAGACAACCATCGCGGTGATGCGCGCTAGTTCTGTATCACTGCCAACGCGTGTAGCTCGAACAATAATTCTTCCATTGTTATTCATCGCAGATCCGATGACAAGAGAACCTGGTGCCACATCAACGGGAGTTGATTCCCCAGTAATCATTGAGTTGTTTACTGAACTTTGGCCTGAAATAACAATTCCATCTGTAGCAATACGCGCCCCAGGTTTCACAATGAATTCATCACCTATGTTGAGCTCTGTAACTGGAATGAGAGTTTCAATGCCAGCTCGAATAACTGTGACTTCTTTTTCACCCAGCGCTAATAAAGTGGAGAGCGCGCTGCTTGCACTTTTCTTTGCACGAGATTCTAGATATCTACCCAGAATGACAAAGAAGAGAACGCCAGCCGCAACCTCTGTATATACATCTCCTTCACCCGAATAGGTTGCATAGATTGACCAGGTATACGCACTGATTGCACCCAGCGAAACCAAAGTATCCATTGTTGGGTGGAAAATATTTTTTATTGCTGCTCGGTGAATCGGCCATGCAACAAAGAGGATCAGCGGTGTGGTTATTGCGAGAACCAGCCAAGAAGCAAAATTATGTTCAGCATGCGGTGGAAGTGGAATTGAATAGGAGTTAAAAAGTGAGATCAGCCAATCATTTATAGGTTGGTGCCAGTCCATCACCATTGAGATTACAACAGAAGGAATTGCAAAGATAGCTGCGAAGAAAAGAGCGCGCGAGGCACCTTTGCGATGTAGTGCAGGATCTGCATGATTTTCTAAGAGAGTTGCTTCATAGCCGGCCGATTTAATTTTCTTCACGAGAATGTCAGCGTTTAACTCTGATGGAGCTAATACATGAACTGTTTCAGAGGCAAAGTTCACTGAGGCGGATACACCAGGAATTTCACCCAAAGCGCGTTCGATGCTGTTCACACATGAGCTACAAGTCATTCCGCTTACAGAAAATGTAAGAGGAACAATCTGAGTATTTTCCACGACTGATTTACCTCTTCACTCTGAGCGCTTGTACTGCAGTCTCGTGCAAAGCTGCATTTGTTGAAAGTCCGTTTCCGCCAAATGGGCCATCTGTTCCATCTAGATTAGTAAAGCGTCCACCAGCTTCGCGCACAATAATGTCGAGTGCGGCCATATCCCATAGAGCAAGTGAAGGCTCAACTGCAATATCTACCGCACCTTCGGCAACCAACATATGCGACCAGAAATCTCCGTGAGCACGTGTTCTCCAGGCTTTGGATAACAGCTCGTTAAAAGGTGCAAGTCGTTCACCCCAGCCGATGAAATCTGAATGAGAAATAGAAGCATCTTCAATTTTTGATACTTCAGAGACATGAATTTTCTTTGGAACATCGGAGTTAACAACTACAAATGCACCGCCGCCATCAAATGCATACCATCGCCGAAAAAGCGCTGGCGCACTCACTACGCCGATAACAACTGATTGGCTTCCGTCGCTGTTCTTTTCGACGAGTCCAATGAGCGTTGCCCATGTTGGTACTCCACGTAAGAAATTTTTTGTGCCATCAATGGGATCAATAACCCAATAGCGATTCTTCTCTAAACCTTCATCACCAAACTCTTCTCCAACAATTCCATCCTCAGGTCGATGAGCATGTAAGAGTGCGCGAATTGCAGACTCTGCAGATTTATCCGCATCTGTGACGGGAGTGTTATCAGGTTTTGTTGTGACTGTGAGATCAAGTGCTTGATAGCGAGTCAATGTAATCGCATCAGCTGCATCAGCTAAGCGATGTGCAAGTGCGAGGTCTTCTCCGCGACTCATGCTCATAGCGAGAGTCTAACGCTCCTCATCTACAGGTTTAACTTCCAAAAGCGAACGAAGGCTAGTGACTCTGGTCAATCTCTCCGCACGCAGTTCTGGATCTGATTCAATCCAAGGACCAAGCGCGCAAGAATTTTCGTGATGTGAACAGTTAGGCATACATTTTTGAATCACTTGGTAAATGTCAGGAAATGATTCAATGATGCGATCTCTGTTTAAATGTGAAAGTCCGAATGCGCGAATTCCTGGAGTATCAATAATCCATCCGCCGTTAGCAAGAGCAAGGGCTACTGCGCTAGAAGATGTGTGGCGACCACGGCCCGTAACATCGTTCACATCTCCAGTCATTCGGTCTGCGCCTTGAACTAAATCATTGATCAGCGTTGATTTGCCAACGCCTGAGTGACCTACAAGTACAGAAATCTTGTCATCTAAAATTTCAAGAATCTTCTCGATATCACGTGCACGATTTTCTAATTTTGACGAGGTTGTAATGATGTCTACGCCAAGAGTTTTGTACTCCTGGATGAAATCAGGGACGGGGGAAATATCAACTTTTGTCACGACAATAATTGGCTTAATTGATTCGTGAAAAGCGCTCACAAGGAATCTATCGATTAAGCCTCGGCGCGGTTCTGGATTTGCCGACGCAACCACAATCAGCAATTGATCGATGTTTGAGACAATTGTTCTCTCAACGCGAGCTGCATCATCGACAGTTCTGCTCAAAGAATTTGTACGTTCGTTTACTACAACAATTCTTGCCAGCGATCCTTCGGTTCCAGTGACATCGCCAACGATTTCTACTAAGTCACCGACCACAACTGACTTGGGGCCTAATTCTCTTGCTTTCATCGCAGTGACCACGACTCCATCGTCGGTTACACACGTTGTTCTTCCGCGATCAACGGTTGTGACAAATGCGGTAATTGAATCTGAATGAGATGGACGATCTTTAGTACGCCGGCGAGTAGTTCGAGATGGTCTGATACGTGCATCAGACTCGTCGTATTCGCGTGGCGTCATATGACCAAACTATTCCAGAGCCCTGGAAAATCAGGGAGTGTCTTGCGAGTGGTGGCAACATTTTCTACTTGTACATCAGGAGTGACAAGGCCAATGACCGCACCTGCGGTTGCTAAGCGATGATCTTCGTAGGTGTGAAAAACTCCGCCATGTAATGGCGCTGGCGTAATGTGAAGAGCAGTCTCTTCTTCAACAACTTTTCCGCCAAGTCCATTAATTTCGCGAGTGAGTGCAGCTAAACGATCAGTTTCATGTAAACGCAAGTGACCGATTCCGCGAAGTGAAGAAGGTGAATCTGCAAGTGCTGCAAGTGCTGCGATAGATGGAGTGAGTTCGCCAACATCATGTAAATCAATATCGATACCGTGAATGCTTTCACCGCCAGATAATGAAAGTCCTGCTTCTGTAAATTCAACATCTGCACCCATTGCGGTCAAGATACCTCGCAATTGATCGCCAGGTTGAGTTGTGCTCTTTGGCCAATCAGAGATTGTGATTGTTCCACCGCACACCATTGCAATTGATAAAAATGGTGCAGCGTTTGATAAATCTGGTTCGATTGTGAGATCAAGTCCTCGGAGTTTTCCTGGTTCAACAGTCCAGGTTTCTCCCTTTTTATCAACGTGCACAGTTGCACCGAAATCACGGAGCATCTGAACAGTCATATCTATATGAGGCATAGAAGGAAGTGATCCGCCTTGGTGATGCACGGTAATTCCTGATGTCATGCTTGGAGCAACGAGCAAGAGCGCGGAGAGAAATTGACTAGATTTACTTGCATCAATTGTTAACTCTCCGCCTGGAATAGCACCCTTTGCTTTGACGACCATAGGAAGTGAATAACGACCTTGGTGATCAATTTCGATTCCTAGTTCTTCTAAGGCTTTGATCACTGGGCCAATTGGACGTTCATAGGAACGAGGATCGCCATCGAAAGTAATATCGCCAGTTGCAAG
>WLCS01000108.1 GCA_009705185.1 Actinomycetota bacterium | reverse complement strand
TCTTCTTCAACAATGTCAGTAACAAAACCGTTGAGAGGGTTTTGTCCAACAATTCCAACTAAATGCGCCAATGAGCTAGGGCGGACTTCACGAGTAGAGATTCCATCCACTGAAATATCTCCAGCGAGAATTCCACCTGTGTGATGAGGAACTAATCCATTAACTAGGCGAAGCAGAGAAGACTTTCCAGATCCGGTCTGACCCATAACCAAGACCATTTCACCTTCTTGAATTTCACAGGACAAGTCTTCAAGTACGGTCTTTGTCGACTGCGGGTAAATGAGTGAAACATTTGAAAATCTAATCATTGCAGTACCGTCACTGCGCAGAAGATAAGTCCACAAGAGACCACAATTGAATCTTGGCTATTCCAAGGCGATGGTTTATAGCGAGATCGTTTTCCATGAGAACCAAAGCCCCGCGACTCCATAGATTCGGCTAGTTGCAGGGAGCGAGAAAGTGATTGTTCAAGTAGCGGTAAAGCCAGAGATCGAATTGAAATTCGTTCGATGCCACGTAATTTTTGTGCACTTCTAATTCTCTGCAAACTTCGAGCCAACTGCGGAAAAAGTGAAGTAGCAATTACAAGAGTGATGCCGATTTCATAGATGTAAACGGGGAGGACTCGCAACAATTTGTGTGGACTTGTCAGTGCCGATGCGGCTCCAAAGAGAATGATCATTGTTGCAATAATCAAACCTTCGTGCGTTGAAGAAGCAATACGTTCAAAAGTAACTTCTCCACCTATTCGAATTCCTGGCATCCAATGAGGAAGTGAAATTCGAGGAACCGAAAAAAGTATGCGCCCTGGAATTGGAACTCCAATCAGAATTCCGATGACAAGACGCACGCAAACGATGAGAGAAGCGATTCGAACGGACCACCAAAAAGTTGCGTTCCAAGGTGCGCCATCTGCGCGAACCATGAAAACAGCAATCACTACACCCACAACGATCAGGGCAACCCATGAATTATCGACAGAAATGACTCCGATAGCCAAGAGCAATGCCCAAATCCAAAGCGTGAGTGGGTGTAGCGATGCTTTCATTTTTCTTTACGTGTTATTTCTTGAGCAGCGCCGCAGGTGTTTCAATCTCTACGCCACATTCTTTCTTTGGATATCCATTAAGTCCGCAGATGAGGCCTGATGATCCTGCTCGTACTTTGACTACCTGACCAAGTACATCGATTCCCTGTGAAGCTTTTGAAGTCACAACACAGCGAGTAATTGTCTTTTGAATCTTTTCACCTGTTGGTGCATAAGACTTCTGGCCGAAATCTAGAACTAGGCCGATTCGCTTCTTACCGCTGACAGCTTTTGTGGAGCCACAAATTTTCTCGAAATCAGGCTTCACCATGGGCGCTACTGATGGAATGTCATCGCTACTAAATACAAATGACCAACCTTCAACAGCTCCATCTTTGATATCAACTGTTGGTCCTGTCATAGCTGCAACCCATGATTGAGTGTGAGGTGCTGCCTGGAAATATCCCCAATATCTGTAGCCCTTTGCAGCTGCTGATGAGGATGGAATAGCGATCACTTGCGAAAGCAGAAGAATGACTGCGGTGAGAGTGATTGATGTATTTCTTTTCATTACTGGAGTCTCCTGTGTGAAAGAGTCTCACAGGGGTAGCTCGCTGGCCTTCAGCACACAGTGCATGAAGAGCTTTTGGACTACACCCCGCAAACCTCGGCGGGTGTTTGTCTAAACAAATATCTCTTTAGGTAATCCGACTTGTACAGTGTTGAAACTGTCTTACGGTTGCGGGTCAGCGTCGGAATTTCACCGAACTTCCCCTAAAGCGATACGTATTAAGTTGTGGCGTAACCAAACCATAGCCCCGACATATTGGCAACAAGCCACGCTAAGGCAAGGCGCTTTAGTAAGGTGGAAGGTATGGAATATAGACGTCTTGGCAGTTCGGGAATGTATGTATCAGAAATTGCTTACGGAAACTGGATTACTCACGGTTCGCAAGTAGAAGCCGATGCAGCAATGAAATGTGTTCGCACCGCACTTGATTGCGGAATCACGACTTTTGACACAGCTGATGTATATGCAGGAACCAAGGCAGAAACAGTATTGGGAAAAGCGCTCAAAGGAGTGCGTCGTGAATCCTATGAACTCCTTACTAAGGTCTATTGGCCAACGGGATCAGGGAAAAACGATAGAGGTCTTTCACGTAAACACATTATGGAATCTTGTAATGCATCACTGAAGAGATTAAACACAGATCACATCGATCTTTATCAGGCCCATCGCTTTGACGTTGAAACGCCGCTAGAGGAAACATTGCGAGCTTTCGATGATCTTATTCGTCAAGGAAAAGTGAGTTACATTGGTTTTTCAGAGTGGACCGCCCCACAAATTGCGCAAGCACTAAAAATTCAAGATGCACGCGGTTATGACAGATTCATTTCTAGCCAGCCACAGTATTCCGCTCTGTGGAGAGTGATTGAAGGCGCCGTTGTTCCACTTTCTCAAAAAGAGGGGATAGGGCAAATAGTTTGGTCACCGATGGCACAAGGTGTACTGACAGGAAAGTATTTGCCTGGAGTAAAACCTCCTGCAGGATCTCGCGCCACCGATAAAAAGAGCGGCGCTGATTTCATCTCAGCATTTATGAAAGAAGAGATTCTCATCGCTGTTCAAAATCTTCGCCCCATTGCCGATGAGCACGATCTGACTTTGTCGCAACTTGCCTTAGCGTGGGTTTTGCAGAACCAGAATGTGTCAGCTGCAATCATGGGAGCAACAAAACCAATTCAGGTCAAAGAGAATGTGAAGGCCTCTGGTGTGAAACTTTCGCAGGATGCTATGACCCGAATCGATAAAATCTTGGGCAAACTTCCAGAGCGAGATTCAAAGCTTGATCGAACTCCACGCCCGCGGGCGTAATTGCTGGGGTTTAGAAAGTATCGCCGCGATTTACTGAAGGTTTAGGGGTGCGCATACGACGCATTTGGGTTGAACGGAGCCATCCGTACATGCCAACACCTTTGAGATCTGCATCGGGGAATTTTTCCGAAACGACTTTCTTCAATT
This sequence comes from Actinomycetota bacterium, assembly GCA_009705185.1. Lineage (GTDB taxonomy): Bacteria > Actinomycetota > Actinomycetes > Nanopelagicales > Nanopelagicaceae > Planktophila. Next base: position 803 of record WLCS01000108.1, on the reverse strand, counting down.
TGCGGCTTAAGAAAAACCCATCGACTACAGATGTGAGCAGTACTGAGTACATGATGATGATGCTGCCCACCTGGAAAATTGCAGATGGGATAAGGGTCAGTGCAAGAACTACGAAAATAATCGGTAAGAAATATTCGCCAATAGAACGACGTGCATCAACGTAGTTTCGTACAAACTTCTTTACAGGCCCTTTGTCGCGAGACGGAAGTGCACTTTCATCTCCGCGCAGATATGCAGCGCGTGAAGCGATTCGTGCCTGACGTGCTGCTTCCTTTGCGCGCTTCTTCTCTTCGCGCGTAGATGCAGGTGCGAGTGAAGAGACTTTGCGTGCAGCCTCTGCCTCTTTACGCTTTGGAGTAGGACGACCTTTTTTACTTGATGCTGATTCAGTCATGGGCGCAACTATAGAGCGAGCATCTGCTCTAGGGCTAACTTGGAGTATTTCGCCACAGTGGGATCCACCTTAATTTCATTGACTATATGTCCGGCCAAAACCGACTCCATTGCCCATACAAGATGTGGCAAATCGATACGGTTCATCGTTGAGCAGTAGCAGACAGTCTTATCCAAGAAAACAATTTCCTTATCCGGATTCTGCGTAGCAAGGCGTGAGACCAAGTTGAGTTCAGTTCCGATTGCCCATTTACTGCCTGCAGGGGAGTCAGAAACAGTTCGAATAATTCTCTCAGTGCTTCCCACTTCATCGGCAGCGATGACAACTTCGTGCTGACACTCCGGATGAACAATTACCTTCACACCTGGAACTCGTTCGCGTACTTCTCGCACGGTTTCTTCGGTGAATC
>WLCS01000107.1 GCA_009705185.1 Actinomycetota bacterium | reverse complement strand
AGATGTTGCGGCACGCGGAATCCACGTTGATGGAATTTCACTGGTTGTACACGTTGATCTTCCACAAGATCACAAGGATTACCTACACCGTTCAGGCCGTACAGCTCGTGCTGGCGAATCAGGAACTGTTGTTACCTTGTCATCATCAAAGAATCAGCGCGCAGTAACTGGTTTACTTTCACGCGCTGGTGTCACTCCTAAGTTCCACGATGTTCGACCACTCGATGAAAAATTGATGGTTATTACTGGTGCTCAAGAGCCAACGGGTGTTCCTTACATTCCGCCAATTGTTGAACGCAAGAGCCCACAAGGTGGTTCACGTTCTGGTGGCGCAAACCGTCGCGGTGCTGGCAAGAGCGGTGGTTATCGAGGCGGCAACAGCCGTCGCGGTCGCTAATTAACTAGCTCTAACGCTGTTTCTTACGAACATTCATTCCTATTTGGCGTACAAATTTTCTTGGAACGATTGAAATAAATCCAACAAGAAGTTTGTATTGCCATCCAGGAATACTTACAGGCTTGTTCGCCACTGCATCATTCCATGATTGCTCAACTAATTTATCTGAGTTAAGCCACATAAATCTTGGTAGGCCGCCCATCTTCATGCGACCACGTTCATGAAACTCAGTGCGAGTAAATCCTGGGCAGAGCGCTGAAACTTTTACGCCGCTAGATGCAAGCTCTGTATTAAGTGATTCAGAGAGCACAGTGAGGTAAGCCTTAGAGGCGCTATATGTTCCACCTGCAATAAAACTTGCAACAGATGAAACATTAATGATTGTGCCGGAATTTCGCAGCTTCATTCCAGGAATTACTGTGTGCATTAATCGCATAGGCGTGCGGACTAGAACATCGAACATTTGCTGTTCAGCTTCTAATGCGCTTGCACTAAATGCTTTATTGATTCCAAATCCAGCGTTATTAATGAGCACTTCGATTTCATAAGTGCGTAAATACTCTTCGACAGAGGCACAACCTTGATCTGTTGAAAGATCTGCGGGTAAGACAAAGGTTTGTACTCCGAATTTTTCTCGAAGGCTGGCTGCTCGCTCATGAAGTTTGGCTTCATCACGGGAGACAAGTGCGATGTTATATCCCTTAGATGCAAGTAAACGTGTGAAGCTTTCGCCAATTCCAACAGATGCACCAGTTACTAAAGCCCATGCCATTACTTCACCTCGAGAATTCGTAGTTCCCCAATTGCACCACGAGGAACAACTGGCGCGATAGGGGAGATCAGAGAAATTCTCTTGTATTCGCGACCTTGCTCTGGTCGCTGATCAGCGTCGCCCTTATTCGGCCACATTGAGAAAGCACGTTCTGCCTGTGCAGTAATTGTCAGTGATGGATTAACGCCAAGGTTTGCTGTAATCGTTGAGCCATCGACGACGTGCAAAGTTGGGTAGTCGTAAACGCGGTGGTAGGGATCGATCACTCCTGTTTCTTTCCTATCTCCAATAACGCACCCACCTACAAAGTGGGCAGTAAATGGTGCTCCAATTAAATCTCCCACAGTTCCAGCGGCAATACCGCCGTAATTTTCTGCAACTCTCTTTACTGTTTCATTCGCTGCAGGAATATAAGTCGCGTTGGGATTCACTGAATCATTTACTGAAGTTAACGTGTGGCCAAAGATTCCGCGTTTTCTAAAGACCCTTATCGAGGAGTCCACATTTTGCATCACAAGTGCAATGACTGTCCGCTCGCTCCACTTGCGAACATTGAGGATCTTGATAAATAGTGATGGTTGTGCGGCAAATTGTTTGAACCAATGCTTACGGCGCTCTTTAGAAGTCCATCCATCTGTAAGAAGGGTTTGAAGCAATCCCATCGAATTACTTCCTTTACCGTAGCGAACAGGCTCTACATGAGTATCCGCAGATGGATAGAACGAAGAAGTAATCGCAGCACCACGACTGAAATCTATTTTTGTCGTCGGCATGATTGCACCGGTAAGTGCCTCACTGTTGGTGCGAGACAAACTTCCTAAGTAATCTGAAATTTTGGGCAGAGTTGTCGCTTTAAATTTATGCATCAGTTTTTGCGTGTTGTACGTACCAGCGGCCATCACAACATCATGGGCAAAGAAAATCTTCTTACCTAATCCATTTGTACTCTTTGCTGTAATTTTCCAGCGTCCATCTTCTAATTGTTCAAGGTTGGTAACGGTGGTCAGAGGAAATACTTCCGCGCCTGCTCCTTCAGCAAGACCTAAATAATTCTTTGGCAAAGTATTCTTTGCATTGTTTCTGCATCCGGTCATACATCCGCCACAATTTGTGCACCCTGCTCGTGCTGGACCTTTACCTCCGAAGTAAGGATCTTCGCTAATAACTCCCTCACCTTTACCAAAGTGAATTCCAAGTGGAGCAAGTGTGAATGTGTGGCCTACTCCCATTTGATCTGCGACATCTTTCATCGCTTGGTCACTAGGAGAGAAGTAAGGATTGAGTTCGACTCCCAACATTCGACGAGCTAACTCATAAAACGGAGTGAGTTCTGATTTCCAGTCAGCAATCGAATCCCACTGTGGGTCTTGAAAATATTTATCGCCAGGTTGGTACAAAGTGTTTGCATAGACCAGGGAGCCTCCGCCAACTCCTGCACCACACAAAACCAATACATCGGGAAGCGCGTGAATTCTTTGAATTCCATAAAGCCCAAGAGCGGGCGCAAAGAGGAATTTTCGTAGTCGCCACGATGTCTTTGGAAAGTCTTTATCTTCAAAGCGACGACCGGCTTCAAGAACTGCAACTGAATAACCTTTTTCACGCAATCGAAGCGCCGCAACCGAACCACCAAAACCTGATCCGATTACGACGACATCGAATTCGTGCGCCATATTAAATAGCAATCCCCTTTGAATCTTCCTCGCGGATGTGCCAAGAAGATCCGTACTCCTCTATTAAATCAAGGAAAGGTTTTGCTGTGAACCACTCGGGACCAGATATTCCTTCTGGTTTCCAGGAGCCGTTGGCAATAAGTTCCATTGCAATGAGCGGGTTAATTGCGGTCTGCCACACAACTGCCTGGTTTCCGTAATTTTCCATTGACCATTTGTTATCTACGACGTTATAGATGTAAACAGCTTTTGGTTTTCCCGCTTTATCTAAACCTTTTACAAGAGTTCCTGCACACGTTTTACCATGCATCAGATCACCAATTGTTGCTGGGTCAGGCAAGATTGAAGCAAGTAAGTCACGTGGTGAAATTTCCACATTACCAACTTTTACTTTCTCTTTCTTATCCATTCCTAGAGTATGAATTGTCTTAAGGGTTTCAATGAATTGAGCACCTAATCCATATTTGAATCGAACTTGCTTCGCCTTAACTTTCTGCGGAATAAGAACAACTTCTTCATGTTCAACATTCACGCATTCAACTGGACCGATACCTTCTGGGAAATCGAATGTTTCAAGTTCGCTAAAAGGTTCTGTTGTATACCAGCCACGTCCTTCTTCATAGATAAGTGGTGGATTAAGGCATTCTTCAATCGTTGTCCAGATTGAAAATGAAGGAGCGAAATCAAAACCATCAACGGTGAGGTTTGAACCATCCATCACGGCCAAATAATCGATGCGAGAAAAGAGTTCATCTTGTGCGTATCTAGCAAAGACATCGCTCATGCCTGGTTCGATGCCCATACCAACTACCGCATAAATTCCAGCATCTTTCCAATTCTTCTCACGCGCAAATTGTTCGTCACCTAATTTAACGCCAGGTTTTTTTGTTGGATCATCAGGATGTGGCTTTGAAAGCGACATCGCCATGTCCATGTAATTAACTTTCTCTTCTTCACACGCGAGAAAGATTGGCATTACAAAACGCGGATCTACCGCGTTCACGACAATATCGGGAGCTGCTTTACGAATGAGAGCGCGTACATCGTTCACATCAGAGGCATCCACCTCCTCCGCAGAGAATCGTGGGTCATTTACCTTTGT
>WLCS01000106.1 GCA_009705185.1 Actinomycetota bacterium | reverse complement strand
ATTTGGCATGACAGAGATTGCAACAGTTGAATTCTTAGATAGATAACGAAGATGTTCGGACATCTCTGCTGGGCCAGTTGCGCAGTTGAGTCCAATCAAATCAATGTTCAGTGGTTCAAGTGCGTTCAGTGCGGCGCCAATCTCTGAACCAAGCAACATTGTTCCAGTAGTTTCTACGGTCACTTGGGCAATGACGATTACATCTCTGCCAGACTTTTCAACTGCAGCTCGCGCGCCATTGACTGCCGCTTTGGCTTGAAGGAGATCCTGAGTTGTTTCGATGAGCAATGCATCTGCCCCTGAATCAACGAGACCTTGTGAAGCCAACTGATAAGCATCTTTGAGTTTTTGATACGTGGTGTGGCCAAGACTTGGAAGTTTTGTGCCAGGTCCAAGTGATCCCAAAACAAAGCGTGGACGATCTGGTGTTGAGTACGCGTCGGCCGCTTCACGAGCGATAACTCCTCCGGCGTAAGCAAGTTCGTAAATCCGATCTTCGATTCCGTACTCGGCTAAGTTCGCCCAATTCGCTCCGAATGTATTTGTCTCTACTGCGTCAACGCCAACAGCTAAATATGCATCATGAACAGAACGCACCAAATCTGGCCGCGTTACATTGAGTATTTCGTTACAACCTTCATGACCCTGGAAGTCTTCAAGGGAGGGATCTGCAGCCTGGAGCATGGTTCCCATTGCGCCATCTGCAATGACTGTTCCCTGAGAAAGGGCACGACGAAGCAGGCCTTCATTGATTACCTTCGGCGATTTTGCACTCGTCACGGCGCTGAGGTTACCGTAAGGTGTCGATGTGGAGATTCTTCAAATTCCGTCATTACGTTCACCTGTGATGGTCCTTGCATTTACTGGATGGAATGACGCTGCAGAGGCTGCAACTGGGGCTCTCTCTCACCTATTGGGATGCTGGACGGACCCCGAGTTCGATGTCGTTCCAGAATTAATCGCAGAATTCGATACTGAAGATTTTTATGACTTTCAAGTAAATAGACCCACCATCGTTGTTGATGAATCAAGCGTCCGTAGTTTGACGTGGCCAGCGACTCAAGTATTCGGTCTTCGTACCCCAACACTGGATCACGATTTTGTTGTCGTCAGAGGTGTTGAGCCATCTATGAAGTGGAAGACTTTCACCGCTGAAATTTTGGATCTTGCAGATGATTTAGAAGTCGAAATGGTTATCACCATCGGTTCAATGTTGGCAGACACTCCACATACTCGACCAATTACAGTCAGTGGAAGCGGCGCTCATCCAGATATCGCCAAACGTCTAGGAGTTGAGATCAGTAAGTATGAAGGTCCAACAGGAATTCTTGGAGTGATTCAAGATGGTTGCGTACGACGTGGGTTAGACGCAATTTCTCTCTGGGCTGGAGTGCCGCACTATGCATCTAATTCTCCCTCTCCGAAAGCTATTCTCGCGCTCGTAAACGCACTTGAAGATTTCCTCGAGGTATCAATTCCACAGGGTGATCTTCCAGAAGAATCAATATTTTGGGAGAACGAAGTAACAGATTTAGCTAAAGAAGATTCAGACGTTGCTGAATATGTGAAAGCTCTTGAAGAGAGTAAAGATGCTTCAGATTTACCAGAAGCAACTGGTGAATCAATAGCTCGAGAGTTAGAACGATTTCTGCGAAGACAAACTGGGGATTAAAGAGCCAATCCCAATAAGGCATCAATCACGCGTGATAATTCGCCCGCTTCTCCCCCAGTTTTTCCAGACTTTGTTTCGGAGATCCACTTGTGCAATATTGAGATAACTTTCGGTGTATCAATATTGTTTGCAAGGCAAGAGATAATTTCAGTGATTACTGATTCAGTCGGTGCAACATCAACTTTAGATAGACATTCTCGCAAGGATTCGATTGCGTGGCAGGCTTCTTGAATTCGTGAATCGGTCCACATGAGATCTTCTGCATATGGATGTTCCATAAGGGCCCACCGAATGGCCATGGGTTCGATTCCTGCTTTAATCATGTGGGAGACAAACACCAAGTTTCCGAGTGACTTGCTCATCTTCTCGCCGTCTAAACCAATCATTCCCGTATGAACATATGCGCGCGCGAATTTCCGATGCGTGATTGAAAAACTTTGGGCTCCAGACATTTCGTGATGAGGGAAAATCAAATCACTTCCGCCCCCTTGAATATCAATTGAATACTCGTCCTTAGATTCAGGTGACAAATAATGAAGCGCAATGGCAGAACACTCAATGTGCCAGCCGGGTCTTCCTACACCGAAGGGACTTGGCCATCCGGGTTCGCCAGGTCTTTGAGCTAACCAAATGAGAGCGTCGAAAGGGTTCTCTTTACCTTTGCGATCTGGATCTCCCCCGCGTTCTTTAAAGATACGAAGTTTTTCATCTTCTTCAAGATGTGAACGTGCACCAAATTCAGGATCAGAGTGAACACGATAATAAAGATCGTCATCAACTCGATAAGTAGTTCCGCTGTCGATTAACTTCTGAATAGCTTCAATAATGTGGGGCATCGCTTCTACAACCCCTACATACGATTGTGGCGGTAACACATGGAGGTCAGTCATATCTCCGCGAAAAAGATCGATCTGGCTTTGGGCTAACTCTTCCCACGAGACGTTATCCCTCTTGGCTCTTTCCAATAACGGATCATCGATATCTGTGATGTTTTCAACGAATGTCACACGAGAGCCAGTTGCGAGCAAATAACGATGAATCAAGTCGAAAGTCAGATACGTGGCAGCGTGACCCAAATGTGTTGCGTCATACGGAGTAATTCCACACACGTACAGACGATAGAGATCCTTGCGAGGCAATGACTGGAGTGAACGTGTTGCCGAATCGAAAATACTTAACGAAGGAAAATTATAAGACGATGAAATCTTGGGTCGATATATCGCTGGCCAGCCGTTCATATGAAAACCCTAACTTAGAATGACTAGAAAGGTGGCCAAGGTACCGCCGGCCACTCTTCACTAGGACTAGGAAATACACCGGATTCAACAAGATCATCGATGCGCGAGAGTAAGGCGTTGTACTCGGATTCAGTAATGAGTGAGAACAATCGCTCACGACGCGAAACGATCACCGATTTAAGTTCTCTCAATTCAAGAATTTCATCATGAGTAAGAGGTTGATCGGCCCATTGCCATAAGACGGTTCTTAATTTGTACTCTTCATGAAACGTAACCCCATGATCGCACCCATAAAGATGACCACTTTTTGATGGAAGTAAATGTCCAATTTTTCGATCAGTGTTATTGATTACAGCATCGAAGATTGCCATCTTGCGAAGTCCTGCATGATCTTCTCTATAAAAGAGAGCTAAATCAATTGTGTCGTCTATCTCGATCCACTGCTGAACCATGCCAATTCCAAATGGACCTTCACGTAGAACAGTGGGTGGAACTATTTCCCATTCCGCATAAGAACTGATGAGAAAAGCCGCAAATTCTCTCTGCGCCAAATTGCCATCGGGGAAATCCCATAAAGGTCTTTCGCCAGCAACTGGTTTATAAATTACATCGATAGTCTCGCCTTCAAATTCACACTGAGCAAAGAGTGTTGCATTCGAAGCATCGACTAAGCGTCCTGAAACAGTGAGAGTTCCTGATGTGAGGTGTGTGAGAACTTCGTTCATCTTCTATAACCATTGGCGCGAGGGCACAGGTGACCTCGACTATCGATAGGCCCGCCACAGAATGGACATGGCAAACGTCCTGCACCAACAACTGTCGACGCACGTTTTGCAAAGCGTGATGCTTCTGACGGAGAAATGTGTACACGCAAAATATCTTGATCGCCACTGAGATCATCCACATCAATGAAATCAGGTTCGCTCTCTTGCGAGTCAGATACAGCTTGCATATCCACTTGAATATTTTTGGTCTCTGCGTTGTATGCAAGACCAATAACTCCCACGCGAAATTCTTCCTCGATAGGCGTGTTTAGAGGTTTGTCATCTTTCT
>WLCS01000105.1 GCA_009705185.1 Actinomycetota bacterium | reverse complement strand
GACGAATCTGGTTCGAAGCAAATGCATTTGGCTACCTATCTCTTCTTATATCCGGTCGGACACTTTGGTTTAACGCCAAATATTCTCTGAACTTTCTTTCCCTTTACGCAGGTTATTGTGATTTCCTTTGCAAATTTCTTTGCGGGCACGACAACAGAAGCCGCTTTTTCCTGTGAGAGTTTTACCTTTACGACTGGATTTGAGAAAGTAAAGTTATAAGCGGCAAGCCTCAACCATCCGTTTTTCTCATTAATGACAGTGGAAGCAATATTCGCATCCCCTGTCTCATTAATGATTGAGATAGATGCCTGAATTGGTGCATTCGTAAAGTTGTAAAGGCAGCGTGCCACATCTGATCGAACTTGTAGGTCATAGGTTCCTTTGAAAACATCACCGTTGGAAGCTAGGTGGGGAGAGCCAACTTTGTAGTCCAGGGATTGTGTTGACTCGGTAAATACCGGCGGGCCGCCTGCATAAATCATCGAATTGGTCGTAACGATTCCGACAAACTTGGATGTATCTTTGAAACATTCGGCTGTATTTTGCTCGATTGGCAAGGTTCGTAGGGTCCATACACTTGGGGAAGCGGACGCTTTATCCTTGATGTAGTCATTCCACAACGAATATTCTCTAAATGTTCTTTCGTCATCGGGTCGCGGCATTGCTACTTGATTTCTTCGACCATTTGGACCTTGTTCTCCATAAACCCAAGAACCCGAACCTTCGCTAGATGAATAGAAACTCTTCAGTGGTGACTCTAGGCTTGCATACTTTGTTTTTACTCCAATAACTGGAACTTGCACAGGTTCACCCTCGATTGAGATAAGTACGCCAGAATCAACTTTATTAATCTCTATATTTGGAGCCTTGAGTCGTCCATGGAACCAACCGGTGGGTGACTGCGAAAGTCGAACCTTCAACTTAAATCTAAAATTGGCTGGAAATGGTTGTTTAGAGGCACAGAAACCTTCATCAATTGCAGCACAAATTTTTGTTTCCGCATTGCTGTGACCTAGAAATTGAGTTCCACATGAAAGAGCTTTAGCTGCACATGTAACAAGATCTACATTTCTGGTATCTAGATGCTCATTGCGCCGGTATTCCCCTGGGATGATGTTTATAGGCGATAGAAATGCGGAGTAACTATTAAACTCGAAAATTTTCGCGCCAGTTTGAGAGGCACCATTAAGTGAAAAGGTCACGAGGTATTCATCGCCACCTCCTCCGTGATTGACTCCAGGCAGCGTCCAAATTGATGGGGTTGATCCCGTGGGCAAATTGCTTCCTAAATCTTCAGGGAAATCCGTGTAGCCTTCTTTAGGAAATTGACGACTCGACGTACCATCAACCGTTGATCCACCCGAAGAAATAGCTTGTAGTCCCTCAATGCAATTAGTCGATGTTGAAGTTTTGCACGGTTGCAAGATTGCCTGAAAGTATGCAGAAGTGGCCTTCGAACAAAACTCGTCATTAACTGTCTTGCAAAGTCTATTTGTAGTGTTGCTGCGACTCACATCCTGATTAGACATCAAATGTGAAGCTGAGTTCATTAAGTCTAATGTGTCTTGAATGACGATTCCTTGAAGTTCCTGGCCAGACTCCCCTGTCGCAGGGAGATACCACTGCTCATCAGGGGTAATGGCTCCAACAGCAGATGTCAAAGGGAAGAGCAAAGCTGCGATTAATACTAAAGGTAACTTCTTCATGGTTATCGTGTCTTTCTAAATCCAGTAGGGCACTTAGGTTTAATCCCTGAAACGTTCTTGGTGGTCTTTCCCTTTGCACAGGTAATAGTTGTTTTCTTAACGTTTACCTTTGCAGGCAGTACTGGTGAAGCCGGAGCGGCCTCAGCCTCTTGAGTTAGCTTCACACGAACTATTGGCGATGAGAATGTGAATCCATTGGCTGACAAGGTCAACCAACCATTCTTCTCACGAATCAAAGTCGTTGCGACTTTGTTTTCACCTTCGGCGCTCACGATGGATACGACTGCTTGAATTGGTGCTTTTGAGAATCCGTAGATGCATCTTGCGACATCAGAGCGAAGAACTAGATCATAAGTTCCGATTGCCTCATCGCCCTTGGCCGTGAAGTGAGGTGAAAGAAGTTTGTAATCAAGCGAACCTTCAGCCTTGTTGTATGCAGGTGGGCCAGCGCTGTAGACCAATGAGTTAGTAGTAACAATGCCGGCTAACTTATTTGAGTCGGTGGAACATCTCGAAACATCTGAATCCTGATTGCCTTCCAATGTGCGAACATTCCAGTACGTTCTTGAAGTAGTTGCTTTGTCCTTAACGAGCGGCAACCAAAAACCAGCCATTTCGATAGCTTCGTTACCTGAATTACCCGGCATGAAATATCCGCTGCCTTCAGAGAAGACTCTGTTGCCCGATAGATACGACTTAAATTCAGCGCTTAGCTCTGAAGTGTTTACTCTCTCGTACAAAGTTGGAACTTGCACCGGTAACGCCTCGAAGGTAAGTATTTGTCCTGAGCCGTCTGACTGGACATCAATCACGGGCTGGAAAATTCGTCCGTGGAACCAGCCCTGCATTGCTCTTCCTAAAGTAACTTTCATTCCAAATCTGAATTCTTTAGGAAATTCTTGAGCTGAATAGCAGATTCCGCCGCCCATCATCACGCAGGCATTGGCCTCGGCTGCGGGCAAATTAATATTTGCACCTACGCCGCCACTCTTGCTTCCATCCCTACTTGGATTAGAAGAGTCTGATGGGATTGCTTGCTGGAAGTCTCCAGAAATTTCCTTAATCGGGTTGATTGCCGATTCCATGGAATTAAACTCAAATATTTCATTGCTCACTTGTACCCCAGCACTTTTTTGGAGCCAGCCGTTTAGCAATGTGGAGGCAAAATAGAGATCATTTCCACCAGAGTGTGTAACTCCTGGAATTTGCCAAATACCACCCTGGCTCTTTCCTTGCGGGAGATTATTTCTCTCGCTCGCCGGATAGTCATACTTGTAGTCGGGCGTTGCATACTTTACGAAAGTGCCTTCTGTTTTCTTGCCAGCCGCATCAATTGCGTAAACACTTGAAATGCAATTTGTTGCGATCGGCGAAATACATGGCGGGAGATGATTCAAAGTGCTAATTGCATTGCCTTTTGTACAAGTTTCATCGGTAAGACTTGTACACAGAGTCATGATTGCATCGGGGCCAAATCCCGCAGCGCTCATAAGTGAAGGTGGGGCAGTAATAAACCTCCAACTTTCAGTGATATTAATCCCTTGAGTAGGTTGGGTAAGGTCTGCTCTAACGGCTGCGGGTGCACTTATCGACCCACCCGCTAGGAAGACGATTACAGACAGAGCTACGAGTATCTTCTTCATTGTTCCTATTTCTTTCGATATCCGCTTGGGCATTTCGGATTGATTGCGCTTACTTTCTTAACTTTCTTTCCCTTGATACATGAAATCGTGGTCTTCTTGACATCCTTCGCCTGAGTCAAGGAGATGCGAACAGTTGGATTTGAGAATGTGAAGTTATATGCGGCAAGTGTTAGCCATCCATTTTTCTCATTGACCTGAGTAGTCGCAGCGCTTGGCTCGCCATTTTCAGAGGTGATAGAGACAGTGGCGCTGACAGGTGCAGCTGTAAATCCGTAGATGCAACGTGCAATCTTTGAAGACATGATCAATTCGTATGTACCTTTGAAGACGGTGGTTCCATCTGCTTCGAAGTGAGTTGAAGCCACTTTGTAGTCGAGGAAGCCATCTTGGAACTTTGGTGGACCATCGAGATACATTGTCGAGTTGGTGGTTACTACTCCTGCAAGGCTTTTACTTTGGTTGAGACATTCACCAACTTTGCCCTCACCATTCTGAGTCATTGTTCCGATGCGCCATTCGGTTGGCATCGCTGCAGCTTTATCTTTTGCGAGTGGCAGCCAGAGAAGGAAGTTGGACATTGCACTTTCTGAGAAATTGGTATTGATGTGCTTGAAGGAAATGTTC
>WLCS01000104.1 GCA_009705185.1 Actinomycetota bacterium | reverse complement strand
CATGAACAAGAAGATCGTAAGCGGCTTCGCAATTGCCGCTGCTGCAACACTTGCACTTGGTGCAGTTGCAACGGCTCCAGCGAACGCAGCAACAAAGACAGTAAAGCTTGCATACATGGGCCCACTAACCGGTGGAGCTGCTGCGCTAGGTCAGGATCAGATTCCAGGAGCTATCTGGGCTATTGATCAGTACAACCGCACAAACCCAAAGGTAAAGATTGAACTTGTAAAGGCTGACGCACAGTGCGACGGAACAGTTGCTGCAAACGTAGCTCCTGGTGTTGCTGCTGATAAGAAGATTATCGGTGTTATCGGAACAGCTTGTTCTGGTGAAGCTCGTAACTCATTCCCTGCATACAAGGCTGCTGGCCTAACAATGGTTGCTCCATCAGCATCAGCTGTTGACCTTACAAACCGTAAGTCAAAGTCAAACGGCTTCCCAATCTTCCACCGCGTCGTTGCTAACGACTCATTCCCGGGCCCAGCACTTGCACGTTACGGTGCAAGCGGAGTTAAGGATCCTAAGTACTTCTTGGTTGACGATCAGTCACCATACGGTGCTCCACTTATCAAGAATGACGTAACACCAACAGCTAAGAAGCTTGGCACAATCGTTGGAACAGACTCAGTTGCTCAAAAGACTGCAGACTGGTCATCAGTTGTTGCAAAGATCAAGTCATCTGGTGCAAACATCGTTCTATTCGGTGGTTATGACTATGACGCAGGCCCATTCGTTAAGGCTCTTCAGGCTGGCGGATATAAGGGTGTATTTGGTGGCGGCGACGGAATCAACACATCTGACTTCGTTAAGCTTGCTGGCGGAAAGACAATTGCTGAAGGCGTTCGTATGACTGCTGCTTCAGTTCCTTTCGCTACATTGCTTTCAGCTGCAGAGCTTGCTGACTTCACAAAGGTCACTGGAATCAAGGTTCCAGGACTTTACGCTGAGACAGCATGGACAGCATCAAACGTATTCATCCAATGCATCAAGGGTGGATCACTTACACGTCCAGCTATCCAGAAGTGCGTGAACTCAGGTTCATTCACAGCTGCTGACGGATCAAAGTTCAAGTTTGACCGTTACGGCGACCCAACAACAGCAGCAGCTGTTGGTGGCTGGATCGTTAAAGACGGCGAAATCGTCTACGACAAGGTTGCTTAATAACTTCCTTCTCTGATTTCGCAATAAATATGTAGTAAACGTGGCCACTTCCAATTAAGTTTGGAGGTGGCCACGTTGCACAATCTTCGTCACATGACAGATGGGTACACATGAATTTTTCGGTTATCGGTAGCCAGTTCTGGTCACTTGCTTTTCAAGGGCTAGCACTTGGACTTATTTATTCTCTCGTCTCACTTGGGTACACGATGGTGTACGGAGTTTTGAGACTCATTAACTTTGCCAACTCTGAAGTGTTTATGGTCGGCACCTTCTCTGTTCTCTATTTACAGATAAACGTTCTTGGAGTTCCACTCGGCCAGCCAGCCCTCCATGGATTTAAATTAATTTCATATCTTGCGATTTCACTTATTGGATCAATGATTGCGTGTGCTCTCCTCGCGATGCTTGTCGAAGTTGTTGCCTACCGCCGCCTTCGTGCGCGAGGCGCCAACAGACTCGCATCATTGATTTCCGCAATTGGAGTTTCGATTGCGCTTCTTGAAGGTTTCTCAATGCTCACCGGCGCTCGTGGTCAGATTGCACCGCGACTACTTGATAAATGGAGCTTCGGGGAAGTAGCTGGCGCCAACTTTAGAATTGATCAAGTAATGGCCATCGTGATGCCAATCCTGATATTCCTTCTTCTAGATCAATTTGTCACAAAGTCTCGCCTTGGAAAATCTATCCGCGCTGTATCTATGTCAGAAGAGAATTCAAAGTTGATGGGAATCAACATCGATCGAGTTATTACTCTTACCTTCTGTATCGGTGGACTCACCACAGGCGCAGCCGCATTCTTGTACACAACAGTCTACGAAAACACCGTATTTAACGTCGGATTCAACATGGGTATTGCTGCCTTCACCGCGGCAGTTCTTGGCGGAATCGGAAACCTTCGTGGAGCCTTTTATGGCGGCCTAGCTCTGGGCATGCTTGAGCAATTTGCTTCAGCAATTCTTGGTTCGCAATGGAAGGCAATTACTGTCTTCGTCGTATTAGTCGTAATCCTTCTATTCAAGCCTAACGGTCTCTTTGGTGAAGCTGTTCAGCAGACGAGGACATGATCATGAGTAAATTAATGAACGTCAATCTTCGCGACTTCGGTGCAGGAATTTGGGCGAATTGGAATCGACCAACTCGTACTCTCTTTGTACTCTCCGTAATTTCGCTTGTCTCACTTCTGCCCTTTGCTGCAGAATGGGGACCAACGAGCTTCCTTAAGACTCCTATTACATCTTTTGAAAATGTGCTCGTCTATCCAGTCGGAATGTTCGTCTTGATGGCCCTCGGTCTCAACATTGTGGTTGGAAAGTCAGGACTGCTTGATCTTGGTTACATCGCATTCTTCGCAATCGGTGCCTATAGCCAAGCCATCCTTTCTACATTCTTCGGCTGGAGCACTTGGGTAATTCTTCCATTTGGTATCGGCTTTGCGATGATCTCGGGAGTTCTCCTTGGATTACCGGCACTTCGCCTTCGTGGAGATTATCTGGCGATTATTACTCTTGGATTTGGAGAGATTGTGCGCATCGTTGCGCTCAATCTTGAGGTAACTGGTGGACCTAGTGGAATTGCAGGAATTCCCAATCCTCCTGGATTCTTTGGACTCAAGTTTGACATCATGCATCCTCAAAATTTCTTCTGGGTCGTGCTTGTACTCATTCTTTTAACAATTTGGATGATTCGACGTTTCACAGTACGTCGTCCAGGTCGCGCATGGGAAGCTATTCGTCAGGATGAAGACGTTGCAGCGCTTATGGGCGTCAACACACTCGTATATAAGCTCTGGTCATTCGTTATAGGTGCAGCCGTTGGTGGTGCAGCTGGTGTCATCTTTGCATCGAAGGTAATGGTGATCTCACCAGATATGTTCAAGTTTGATATCTCTATCTTCATTCTTGCTTGTGTCGTATTTGGTGGAATTGGAAATATCTGGGGAGTGGTGCTTGGTGCATCCGTCCTTGCTTATCTTCCAGAACGTATCCGATTCTTAGCTGACTCTCGTCAACTGGTTTTCGGTCTTGTACTTGTTCTTATGATGAATTTACGACCAGATGGTCTGTTGCCTCGTAAGAAGCGAGAAAAAATTACAGAGAAGGGTTCAAAGTAAATGTCAAAGAAACTCCTTGAACTCAAGAACGTCACTATTAAGTTCGGTGGTGTAACTGCGCTTAACGAAGTTAACTTTCATGTTAATGAAGGTGAGATCTGCGCACTAATCGGACCTAACGGCGCGGGAAAGACAACAGTTTTCAACGTCGTTACAGGCGTCTATCCTGTTACTTCAGGAGACATCATCTTTGATGGTCAGAACCTCAAAGGTATGAAGCGCCACAAGGTGACTAAGGCCGGTCTTGCTCGCACATTCCAGAACGTTCGTCTCTTCGGAGATATGACCGCACTTGAGAATGTCATTACAGCGACAGATGTCCACAAGAAGACCGGACTCGTCCGCGCACTTCTTGGAACTCCGCTAAATCGCCGTGAAGAGAAAGAGAGTAAGGCTCGTGCCCACGAGCTCCTGGCTTTGATGGGTATCGATCACCGAGCAGATCAATTGGCGAAGAATCTTCCATACGGAGATCAGCGTCGTCTCGAGATCGCTCGTGCGCTTGGCACTGAACCAAAGCTCTTGCTTCTCGATGAGCCAGCTGCTGGATTTAACCCTGCTGAAAAAGTCGAGCTTGCAAATCTCATTAAGAAGATTCGCGATAAGGGATACACAGTGCTGTTGATCGAGCACGATATGTCACTGATTATGGGAATCTCAGATCGTGTTGCAGTTCTCGACTTCGGTCAAAAGATTGCAGATGATCTTCCATCAGT
>WLCS01000103.1 GCA_009705185.1 Actinomycetota bacterium | reverse complement strand
GTCTCAGTCACTGGAGTTTCTGGTTCTGGAAAATCAACTCTTGTAAACGACATTTTGTATACAACTCTTGCAAACAAACTCAATGGTGCGCGCTTGGTGCCAGGTCGACACAGAACTGTCACTGGAATCGATCAACTAGATAAAGTTGTTCACGTAGATCAGTCACCTATTGGACGTACACCAAGATCTAACCCCGCCACCTACACCGGTGTATTCGACAAAGTTCGTGCTCTCTTTGCTGAGACAACCGAGGCAAAAGTTCGTGGATATCAACAAGGTCGCTTCTCCTTTAACGTTAAAGGTGGGCGTTGCGAAAATTGCTCTGGTGACGGAACTATCACAATCGAAATGAACTTCTTGCCTGATGTCTACGTTCCGTGCGAAGTCTGCCATGGCGCTAGATACAACCGAGAGACGTTGGAAGTGCATTACAAAGGTAAGACAATCGCCCAAGTTTTGGATATGCCAATCGAAATTGCTCACGAATTCTTTGAGTCAGTTCCAACAATCGCTCGATACTTAAAAACTCTTTGCGATGTTGGACTTGGCTATGTACGACTTGGGCAATCTGCACCGACTCTTTCTGGTGGAGAAGCACAGCGAGTAAAACTTGCGACTGAACTTCAAAGACGTTCTACCGGCCGCACAATCTATGTGCTCGATGAACCTACAACAGGACTTCACTTTGAAGATGTCAATAAACTTCTTGGTGTCCTTAAGCGCCTTGTTGAATCCGGAAACACAGTTATTGTCATCGAACACAATCTTGATGTTATTAAATCTTCTGATTGGGTGATTGATATGGGACCTGAGGGAGGATTCCGTGGTGGCACGGTAGTTGCAGAAGGCACACCGGAATCTGTTGCAAAAGTGAAAGAGAGTTATACAGGACAATATCTGGCGGAAATCTTGCAGACCAATCGTGCAACGGTGAAGAAAACTTCAGTTAAGAAGTAAACATGGCTAATCCTGCAAGTTATCGCCCCCGAGAAATTCCTGAAGAACCAGGTGTCTATCGCTTTTATAACTCCGCGGATAAAGTCATTTATGTCGGTAAGGCGAAGAATCTTAAGAATCGACTGACAACGTACTTCGGTTCGAATTTGGCGCAGAAAACCTATCGAATGGTTCATGAAGCTGTACGCGTTGATTGGACAATCGTTGCAACCGAACTTGAAGCGCTAGCGCTAGAGTTTTCCTGGATTAAGCAGTACCACCCAACGTATAACGTTCAATTTAAGGACGATAAGTCCTACCCATACTTAGCAATTTCAATGGCCGATGAATTTCCTAGAATCTTCATTACTCGTAAAGAGAAGCGTCCTGGGCTTAAGTACTTCGGTCCTTATACAAATGCTTGGGCGCTTCGAAATACATATGAGGTGTTGTTGAAAGTATTTCCTGTTCGATCGTGCAGTTCTGGAAATTTTCAACGCGCACAACGAAGCAAGCGACAGTGCCTTCTTGGAGATATTGGTAAATGCGCTGCTCCATGTGTGGGATGGGTGACACCTGAAGAACATCGCGGGATAGCAGAGAAACTTGATGCGTTTATGGAGAAGGGAATGGAGAATCTTCTACCAACTCTGCGCACTGAGATGGAGATGGCATCAGCGAATGAAGAATTTGAACGAGCAGCACGACTGCGCGACCAAATCGAATCTTTTGAAAAAGCACAACGATCAACTCAGGGGAATCTTTCGGATGATCTTGATGGCGATTTCATCTCAATTCATGAAGAAGGTTTGCATGCAGCTGGATCGATTTTTATGGTTCGCAGAGGTTCGATAAAAGGATCTCGGTCATGGATCGTGGACCAAGAGAAAGCGCTAGAAGGAGATGACCAAATAGGTTCGCTCTTCTTCTCAATCTATAGTCAGAGCGCACCAGCAGATATTCCGCACGAAATTTATCTCAATAACGAACCCTCAGATCGCGCTGCGCTTGAGCAATGGCTTTCAACAATCCGAGGTAGCAAAGTTGCAATCAAAGTTCCACAACGTGGTGAGAAAGTTGAACTTCTGCAAACGGTAGAACGAAACGCGCACTATGCCTTGGTTCAATATTTAAGCAAAAGAGCGACAGATGCAGCGGTTTCAGGTAAAGCCTTGCTGGAACTTGAGGAAGAACTACAACTCAGCCGAACCCCGCTGCGCATAGAGTGCTATGACATTTCAAATATCTCTGGGACAACAGTTGTTGCATCCATGGTGGTTTTCGAAGACGGACTGGCGAAGAAGTCTGAATACAGACGCTTCATTATTGATACTGATACAGCTCAAGATGACACACGAGCGATGCATCAAGTAATCACGCGCCGAATGAAGAGATTACTTGCCGATCGCACAGTGAATCAAAGTGAAGTTGCCGAAACTGGTGGACGATTGAGTAAGTTTGCTTATCCGCCACAGCTCATTGTTGTCGATGGTGGTGCGCCTCAGGTAGCTGCTGCGCAGCGCGCACTTGATGAATTAGGAATTACAGATGTGGCTTTATGCGGCCTTGCAAAGAGATTAGAAGAAGTGTGGATGCCCGGAGATAAGGATCCACTTATTTTGCCGAGAACCAGCGAAGGAATGTATCTACTTCAGCGCATCAGAGATGAAGCACATCGATTTGCAATTACCTTTCACCGAAGCAGACGTTCCAAAGTGATGCTTGAATCCTTGCTCGATGAAATTCCACAATTGGGGGAGTCAAGACGGGCCGCGCTTCTTGATCGATTCGGTTCAGTAACAGCGATGAGAAAAGCATCTGCTGAGGAACTCGCTGCTACACCAGGTATCGGTGGAACTATCGCGGCAATCATTTATACCCACTTACAGAATTTGAGCACTTCTGCAGTAGATATGCAGACCGGCGAGATACTTGACAGACAAGGCAGAATAGAGACATGACGCAAAAAGAGTTACTCGTCCTCTCCGGAATGTCTGGAGCTGGACGCTCAACTGTGGCGCACGCACTCGAAGACTTAGGTTGGTATGTCGTCGATAACTTACCTCCGGCTCTGCTTCCGCAATTAGCTGATCAAGCACTTGATACTCACACATCTCTAGCCGTAGTTGTAGATGTTCGAGGCGGTAAATTCTTTGATGAACTCAATAGTGCGTTAGCTAAGCTTTCTGCAGAGAAAATTCCTTACCGGTTGCTCTTCCTTGATGCATCCGATCAAGCACTCGTGCAGAGATTTGAATCCACTCGTCGACCACATCCATTACAAGGAAAAGATCGCATCGTTGACGGTATCTCCCGTGAGCGCGCTAAATTGGAAGAGATTCGCGCACAAGCAGATGTTGTCATTGACTCCTCCAATCTGAATGTTCACCAACTCGAAAAACGTACCGGCGAAATCTTTGCTGCAGGAATGTTGCCGGCGCTTCGCGTGAATGTACTGTCATTCGGATACAAGTATGGAATTCCCGTCGATGCCGATTTAGTTCTCGACTGCAGATTTATTCCAAACCCTCATTGGGTGCCTGAACTTCGACCGCTCAATGGTTTAGATGCTCCTGTCTCACAACAAGTCCTGGGCAGCGAAGGCGTAGAAGGATTCATTAAGAGTTACGTCGGAGTCGTTCAGCAGATGATTCCTGGATATTTTCGCGAAGGTAAAAAATATGTCACTATCGCAATTGGATGTACTGGCGGCAAGCATCGTTCGGTTGCTGTTTCTGAAGAAATCGCTAGACAACTTTCTTCTGTGACATCTGATTTTGAAATCTCGGCTCATGCCACACATCGCGATGTAGGACGTGAATGAATTCCAAGAAAGTTGTTGCTCTAGGTGGCGGGCACGGATTAGCTGCAACGCTCACTGGTCTTCGCACATTTACACATGACATCACCGCAATAGTGACAGTTGCAGATAATGGTGGTTCCAGCGGACGATTAAGAGAAGAATTTCCGATCATGCCCCCTGGCGATTTAAGAATGGCACTTGCAGCGCTGTGCAGTGACGACGAATGGGGCAGAAGCTGGGCCGAGATCATG
>WLCS01000102.1 GCA_009705185.1 Actinomycetota bacterium | reverse complement strand
TGGAAGGAATGACTTTTGATGGCGACATCAAGAGCCTCGATAAAGAAGCCACATATGCCATCTACTGCCATAGCGGGCGGAGATCTGTAATTGCAGTCAATAAGTTGAAGGATGCGGGATTTAAGAAACTTTTTAATCTCACAAACGGAATTCAAGACTGGCAGGGTGCGGGACTACCTCTCGTGACAAATTAATGAGAACTGTAATCATTGGCGGCGTTGCAGGAGGAATGTCTGCTGCGACAAGAATGCGTAGACTAGATGCTGATGCAGAGATTGTTGTCATCGAGAAGAGCGGCCACGTTTCATATGCGAATTGTGGTCTTCCTTACTATGTAGGCGGAGTAATTGAGGAAGAAGAGGCTCTGCTTCTTCAGACTCCTGCAAGTTTGCATGCACGCTTTCGTCTCGATGTTCGTATTGCATCTGAAGTCCTTGCAATCCACCCTGCAGGAAAGAACGTTGAAGTTCTTAATGAGATTTCAGGCGAGAAGTACCAACTCTCCTATGACAAGTTAGTTCTTAGCCCAGGCGCATCTCCAGTCGTTCCACCAATTCCAGGAATTGAACGAGCCATGACTCTTCGCACAGTTGAAGATGTAGAGAAGATTTTCAATCGAGTATCCGAAAAGCCACGTAGCGCAGTTGTTATAGGCGGGGGATTCATTGGTGTTGAAATTGCGGAGAATCTAACTCACAAGGGAATCGCAACAACTGTTGTAGAAGCATCACCACAACTTCTTGCACCTTTAGATCCAGAAATGGCAACCCTCGTTGCAGCTGAAATGAAGCGCAATGGCGTCACACTTCATCTCGGCGCATCTGCATCGGAAATTACTAAGGATGCAGTCAAACTTTCCAACGGGATAGAAATTCCGGCAGAGATGATTATCTTGGCAATTGGTGTCAGGCCAGATATCAAGTTAGCCAAGGAAGCTGGTTTAACTATCGGTACTCGCGGTGGAATCCAAGTCGATGATTTCAACCGTACAAGCAATTTAGATATTTATGCAGTGGGAGATGTTGCAGAGAAAACAGATGCAATTGATGGAAGCTCGACGCTAGTGCCTCTAGCAAACCTTGCAAATCGACATGGACGAGTGGTTGCAGACCACATTGCAGGACGTTCAACAAGACCGGTCAAGACAATCGGAACGGCAATCGTTAAGGTCTTTGAATTAATGATTGCGGCAACGGGATGGAACGAGAAGAGACTTTCTACATCTGGGCGTGAATACAGAGTGATCCACTCTCATCCAAACTCACATGCTGGGTATTACCCAGGTGCCAAGCAAATGTCACTGAAGTTGATTTTTGATGCAAAAACCGGCGAGATCCTTGGTGCCCAAGGTATCGGAAAAGAAGGCGTTGATAAGAGAATTGATGTGATTGCAACTGCAATCCGTGGCGGAATCACAGCACCAGAGCTTGCCGATCTTGAGCTCGCTTATGCGCCTCCATTTGGATCAGCTAAAGATGCAATTAATATGCTCGGTTACATATCTGAAAATATTATGAGCGGCCTACTCGAAACAGCTCAGTGGTCACAGATTGATGAGTTCACAGATCGTGGATTCCAACTAGTTGATGTGCGAACAGCATCAGAGTATGCGGCGGGAAATATTCCAGGCGCGGTGTCTATGCCCGTAGATGAAATCCGCGCTCGAATTGCAGAACTTACAAATAAAGATGTCTTGGTTAATTGCCAAGTTGGCCAACGCGGACATACAGCAACGATGTTGCTCAAGGAACTTGGCTTCAATGCAGTAAATCTAGATGGCGGTTACTTAACGTGGAGCAATTCGCCTGCAGCAACCAATACAAAGGAGAAAGAATATGTGTCATAAAACTACTTGCCGCAAGTGCGGAAAACCAACGTGGGCTGGCTGCGGAAACCATATCGAGATCGCCCTTAAAGGAATTAGGAAGGCAGACCGTTGCCAAGGTCACCAGAATGATCCAAAAGAGCCAGGTTTGATGAGCAGATTATTTGGCAAGAAGTAATGGTGATGAGTGCAGTCCAGAAATGGAAAGAAGATTTAGCATCCTGGGCTGTCCCGCAAGAAATAGTTGACCAAGCAGAAGTCGCACCCTGGTTTCATCCGACAACTCTTTTTGCATTACCTGAAGTAATTTGGGACTCCCCTTCACACGATAAAGCTCGTGAAGCGATGCCAGAAAATGGCACAGTGTTAGATATTGGATGTGGTGGGGGAATAGCTGCATTTGCGATTGCGCCCCCGGCAAAGAAACTCATTGGCGTGGATCACCAACCTGAAATGTTGGAGATGTTTGCAAAGAATGCCAAAGATAGAAATTTAGAATCAGAAGTTATCGAAGGATTCTGGCCAGCTGTCGCGGATAAAACTCCCATGGCAGATGTAGTTACCTGCCATCACGTTGTATTTAATGTGGGAGATATAAAGCCATTTGTTGAAGCCCTCGATTCGCATGCTCGAAAACGCGTAGTCATGGAATTACCAATGGTTCACCCCATGACATCTCGTTCCTCAGGATGGAAGCATTTCTGGAATCTAGATCGACCAACTTCTCCAACAGCAGATGATTTTATGGAAGTATTAAAAGAAATTGGGATCAATGCAAATATTGAAAAATTCACTGGCAAAATTTTGCTAGATGAAGGTGAAGATGATCGCGTCGAATATACCCGAATGAGACTCTGTCTTCCGAAATCGCGCATTGCAGAAGTTCGCGAATTCCTTGAAAATAATCCAGGGCCGACTGAGCGAGAGCTCGCTGTTGTGTGGTGGGATAAGGTTTAGAAATGAAAGCGATTCAAATTACTGCCTTTGGCGGTCCAGAAGTTATGCATTTGTTAGATCTTCCAGACCCAGTTCCAGCTGCAGATGAAGTCCTATTAGATGTGACTGCAATTGGAATTAATTATGCAGATACACACCAAACAGAAAATAGTTATCTTTCACCACAGACGCTGCCGATGATTCCTGGTCTTGAGATAACTGGAATGTTTGAAGGTAAGCGATTTCTTGCAGCAGCTTCATCGGGTGGTTATGCCCAAAAAGCAACTGCGAATAAAGCAGCACTCATTGCAATTCCAGACGGAGTTACAGATCAGCAAGCGCTCTGTATGTTGGTTCAGGGTTCAACTGCATGGCATTTACTTAAAACAATGGGACATTTAGAAAAAGGCCAATCCGTTGTTGTTCATGCCGCGGCGGGCGGAGTTGGCACTATTGCAATCCAATTAGCGAAACTGTGGGGCGCGAAAGTAATCGCTGTGACTTCATCAGAAGAAAAATCTAAACTTGCAACTTCACTTGGAGCAGATGCTGTAGTAGATGCCCGTAGCTCCGAACTTTCAAAAGCTATTCGCGAAGCCAATGGAGGCAAGGGAGTTGATCTCGTTTTGGAAATGGTGGGCGGAACCACTTTTGATCAAAGCTTGTTAGCACTGACAGCATTTGGAAAATTGATTACTTTTGGAATGGCATCACGAACTGCGCCAACACCAATTCATCCAGGTGCGCTCATGCATGGATCGAAAACTGTGTCGGGATTTTGGTTATCAAATTGTTTCGGAAAGAAAGAGCTTATGAATGATGTCATTGATGAGTTATTTACATTAGTAATTGAGGGAAAACTCAAGCCAATCATCGGAGCTACTTATCCATTAAGTGATGCCGCTACTGCTCATCGCGCGATGCTTTCAAGAGAAACCGTCGGCAAAATAGCCTTAGATCCTGCGCGGTAATCATTGAATTTTTCACTTTGACCCTTAAGCCCTAGACTTCTCTCTCTACCACTGCCCCCCTAGCTCAGTCGGTAGAGCGTTTCCATGGTAAGGAAAAGGTCACCAGTTCGATTCTGGTGGGGGGCTCGCAAGACAGAAGTACACAATTTAATAAGACCAAGAAATATGTACGTGCACACCCTTGGCGGGGTAGCTCAGCTTGGTAGAGCAAGCGGCTCATAATCGCTGTGTCGTGGGTTCAAATCCCGCCTCCGCTACTAGTA
>WLCS01000101.1 GCA_009705185.1 Actinomycetota bacterium | reverse complement strand
TAACCGTACCTTTGGTGAATTCATCGGGCGCACAGGTTCAATTGCAGAAGCTCGCAAACAAATGTCAAAGACTGTTGAAGGTGTTGCATCATCGAGTGCTGTTGTTGAAATTGCCCACCGTGTAGGAATTGAAGTTCCTGTTATTGAAGCTGTTGCAGATATTGTCAGCGAAAAGCTCTCACCTGCAGATGCGCTACAACGATTAATGGAAATTACGACCAAGGCTGAAAATTTCATTCGATGACCAAGCGCGTTGCAATAATTTGCGGTGGTCGCAGCAGCGAACATGAAATTTCTTGTATTTCTGCTGGCGGTGTTTTAGAAGCGATTGATCGCACGAAATACGAACCCGTACTAATCGGAATTACTAAAAGTGGTTCATGGGTTCTGATCCCAGATTCACAAACCATGAAAATTGTTGGTTCAAAGCTTCCAACTGTTCCCGAAAATGCACAATCTGTAGTTGCAGATGTTGCTGGATTCTCAGTTGATGGTGCTGACCTCAAAATCGATATCGTATTTCCACTTTTGCACGGACCGTATGGTGAGGATGGGACTATTCAAGGATTTCTTGAAATGGCCGATCTTGCCTATGTAGGTTCAGGTGTTCTTGCCTCTGCAGTTGCTATGGATAAATCTTTTGCAAAACCAATCTTTGCCTCACACGCAATCTCTACGGCGCCGGGTCTTGTAGTAAAAGCATCGGAGTGGGAACTCAATAAGTCATCAATTACAAAAGAAGTTGAAACTCTTGGCTATCCAGTTTTTGTAAAACCTGCACGAGGTGGTTCTTCACGAGGAACAACTAAAGTTAAATCCGAAGATGCTCTTGCTGCAGCCATTTCAGAGGCTCATACCTTTGATCCCAAAGCAATGATTGAAAAAGCTATCGACGGCGCTGAAATCGAATGTGCAGTTCTTGAAATTGATGGCGTTGCCAAAGCGTCGACAGTGGGCAAGATACATATTGATTCTAAATTCGAGTTTTATGATTTCCAAGCCAAGTACTTAGACGGAGCAACTTCGATTGAATTACCAGCACCGATTGATGCGGCGACCACGGCAAAAATTCAGGAGAGCGCGGTAAACGCATTTAAAGCTCTGGGTTGCGCGGGGTTAGCTCGAGTAGATTTCTTTGTGACTCCAAAAAATGAAGTAATCATTAACGAACTCAATACGATGCCGGGCTTTACTTCCACATCAGTATTTCCCAAGATGTGGGCAGCGTCAGGAGTTCCTTATTCCGATGTCATCACCCATTTACTTCAGAGCGCTCAAAGGCGAACAAATGGAGTTTTAGGAAACTAGATTCATCGCCCTTCTCGGGCTAGCATTACCGACATGGCAATGTTTTCTGGCGTTGTAAAGCAGTTTTCGGAAAATGATTTCCCCCAGCCAGAAATTCTTGATCCTGCATCAGTCCCATCATTGCGATGGGGAATTGTTGGAGCTGGAGATATTGCAGATGTATTTATCAACACTTTACAGAAACATACGCAACAACGGGTCGTAGGAATTGCTTCAAAAACTCCGGGTAAAGCGGCAAAACTCGGCTCGAAATTCGGAATCGAAAAGACCTACGATTCTTATGAAGAGCTCTGCTCGCAAGATGAAGTTGATGTCATTTACATTGCTACTCTTCCAAACACTCACTTGGCAGATGCACTCATCGCGATTAATTCAGGTAAGCACGTTCTTATCGAAAAGCCTTCGACAATTCGCAAGGCGGATGCCGAGCTGCTGTATAGCTCTGCACGTAAAGCAGGTGTCTTTGCCATGGAAGCAATGTGGTCTAGATATTTGCCACAAGCTTCCATCATGAGAAAGATGATTGAGCAAGGAACGCTGGGAAGAATTGATTTAATCCAAGCCGACTTTGGACAAGATAATCGTGCAATCGCTCGACTATGGTTACCTGAAGCCAGCATCACGCAAGATATGGGAATTTATCCATTGGCTTTTGCAGAGCAGATTCTTGGCCTGCCTACGAAAATAACCGCAACTGGAGTGCTTCATAGTCCGCACTCGGAAGCAATGGCTAGTGCGGTACTTGAATATGCATCAGGGGCGCGTGCGGTGATTACTTACACCGGTTACAACCATGTTCCTACTCAAGCTTCAATTTCTGGTTCCGAAGGTGTATTGCTCGTTGATGCGCCATTCTTTACGCCGACTGGATTAGAACTACATGAGGCAGTTTTTAATGGGCAAGGACCTCATTGGAAAGATCGCACTGGTGTGGTTGGCCATGAAGGTTTGTGTTACCAAGCAAATTACTTAGCTTCATATGTTGAGCAAGGCTTACTTGAATCTCCGCTGCATACGCATCATCAGACAGTAGAAATTCTTGGAATTGGTGAAGAAATTAGAAGGCAGGTTGGAGTTAGTTTGTAACCGGACAGGTAAGTGTTCGTGTAATACCTGGCACTGCCTGAACTTTAGAAAGAATTGCTCGACCAAATTCTTCCATTGATGGTGCTTCTGCACGCATGATCACGTCGTAGGGACCAGTGACACCTTCAGCGAGAGTTACTCCGGCAATGCCTTTAATTGCATTGGCGACAGAAGAGGCCTTTCCGACCTCAGTTTGAATCAAAATATAAGCCTGTACAGACATGTGAGTTCCTTTCGCTTCGACCTAACGTTATCTCATGTCATAGGCTTATGGCTATGGGATTTAGCGAAGCAGATGTGATATCTGTATTACGAAAAGTTTTCGCTACTACTGATTCCCGAGTAATCGTAGGAATTGGCGACGATGCCGCGGTAATGCGCGGGGCGCAGCAACAGGTCATCACCACAGATATGGCAGTTCAAGGCGTTCACTTCAATCTTGAATGGTCTTCAGCATTTGATATCGGCCGGAAAATTACAGCTGCCAACATTGCTGATGTCTTATCTATGGGGGCGAAGTGCGATTATTTAGTTGCTGCAGTTTCACTTACTGGCGATGAAGAGATTTCCTGGATTGAAAATCTAGCTCGTGGAATGAAAGCAGAGGCTGATCACGCCGGCGCAGTTATCGTCGGGGGAGATATCGCCCGTTCCTCGGTTATTACTATTGCTATGACTGCAGTGGGAGAAACTTCTTCACCGATATTAAGAAGTGGTGCCCGCGTTGGTGACGGAATTTTCATCTCATCACTTCCAGGCTGGTCTGCTGCTGGACTCGAACTTCTCTCACGAAAAATCTCAATTAATTCAGCGTTGGCCGAGAAAGCACTATGCGAATTCTCTGCTCCAAGTCTTGATTACTCCATTGATTACACATCGGCGCACTCCATGTCAGATGTCAGTGATTCTCTGATTATTCAAGCAACTCAGATGGCAGATGCGTCTGCAGTCGGATTTGCATTCGATACCGCTCTGATTGAATCTGAAACCGAATTCCTAGAGATGTCAGCACTTGCCGCCGAGATGAACAGTGATCCGTGGCAATGGATTTTAGGTGGCGGAGAAGACCACGTTCTGCTTGCGACAGGAGAGAACCTGCCTGGATTAAGAATCGGCAGAGTTGTTTCCGGTGCGGGAATTTCTGGAGTAGAAATGAAAAAAGCTCCAGTTTCCTGGAGCCATTTCAACTAAATAAATTTATCGTGTGACTTTGCCAGCCTTAAGGCATGAAGTACAAACGTTCTGACGCTTTGATGCACCAGCAACCATTGTCTTTACACGCTGGATATTTGGATTCCAACGACGACGTGTCTTCACCTGTGAGTGTGAAACGTTATTGCCAAAGCTTGGTCCCTTGCCACAGATGTCGCATGAAGATGCCATGGGTGGTTCTCCTTCTAGATTGAACTGCCAAAATCGAACAGGGCGAAAGGGTATCAAGAGTGGGCGGCTTAGGGCGAATCCGCCAAATACGGTCCTCACTATCACGCTTTTACGCATAGAAAATCAGAAACATCTTCACCGTTGCGGGGTGGGTTAATTCCGGTGGAACAGTAGTTATCACGAGAGAATTCAGGCATGACTAGCCTCGACTCTAAACTTGTTGGAGTCCTCGGCGATCGCACTACCAAAGTGTTAAAGGATCTCTTTGGGTATCACACCATCGGAGATTTACTTCATCACTATCCACGTCGAT
>WLCS01000100.1 GCA_009705185.1 Actinomycetota bacterium | reverse complement strand
CTTCAGAAGTTTTTAAGAACTCACCTGATCTTAAGATGGTCGGCGTATGTCGAGGCGGCCCGGTCAATATCGATCTAAATGCAGCAACAGAAGCAGGTGTGCTCGTCTCATACGCACCAGGGCGAAATGCACAGGCGGCAGCTGAGTTTGCAATTGCTTTGATGTTGGCCGCGATGCGCAGAATCACACGAGGAGATGCGGATCTGCATAAAGGAATTTGGCGTGGGGATTTATATAGTTACGAAAAAACAGGAATTGAAGTGTGCGGCTCAACAATCGGCCTAATTGGCTATGGGGCAATTGGCAAGGTTGTCGCGAAAATTCTGATTGCAATGGGTGCCCGGGTAATTGTTTTTGACCCTTTTACTGACAAAGGACTCATGGCAGCCGATGGTGTCGAATCTGTTGAGCTCGATTACTTGTTAAAGAATTCAAAAGTTGTAAGCCTACACGCACGATTAACGCCTGATTCAAAACATATTCTTAACGTCGACAATATGAAGCTTCTTCCTGAAGGTGCTGTAATTGTTAACTCAGCGCGCGGCGGGCTTATGGATTACACACCGCTTCCAAATCTATTGCGTTCAGGTCGTATTGGAGCATTAGCCCTAGATGTTTACGATATCGAGCCACCACCAAGTGATTGGCCATTACTCGGAATTGAAAATGTAGTCCTTGCTCCACATCTTGCAGGTGCAACAAAGCAGACTGCATGGCGAGCAGCGAACATCATTGGTGATGAAATCAAGCTATTCCTTGAGGGCAAGACTCCCCAATACGTTGCCAATAAAGAAGTTCTTTCTACTCTCTCACTTGGTAAGTAGTTTCGAGTTTCCTAATGGCCATCTTATGTATCGACGCTGGGACAACTCTTATCAAATCAGTGTTATTTGATGAATCTGGCAAGGAACTTCTAGTTGCATCCCGTGACACATTTGTTTTAAGTCTTGCACCTGAATTATCTGAACAGGATATGAACGCAGTTTGGCAAAGTGTTGTCGAGACTTGTAAAGAAATTATTTCTCAGACAAATTTACCCATCGATGCAATCTCTGTCACTGCACAAGGTGATGGCGCTTGGATGATTGACGCTAAGGGGAAGCCAATCCGCAACGCAGTTTTATGGAATGACGGGCGGGCATCAGCTGAAATTGATAACTGGGAAAGTGAGGGAATTCTTGATAAAGCTTTCCGAATAAATGGATCGCTCACCAGTCTTGGCCTTCCAAATGCAATCATTAAATGGTTCTCAGAAAATGATCCTCAGACTTTAGATAAGGCCTCCACGGTTCTGACCTGTGGAAGTTGGATCTATTTCAAGCTGACAGGATTGATCGGCCAACACGTCTCTGACGCATCTGCACCATGGATAGATATCGCAGATAAATCAATTAGCAAAGAGCTGATTGAGCTTTATGGACTTACCGAATATGCGACGAAGATTCCTCCCGTGCTTACAAATCCTAAGTCTCCTCTTTCTTTACAGGCTTCAAATGAAATCGGTATTGCTACAAAAACACCTGTTGTGATGTCACCGTATGACATTCTCGCGACTGCAATTGGATCGGGTGCAATCTCCGACGGCGATGCATTTGTAATTCTGGGCACAACAATTTGTCCAGGTATTGTGATAGAAAGTTTTGAAATAAATGGCGAAGCTGCTGGCCTAAATTTGGTTACTGGTGAAGAGAACACTTATTTGCGTGCCCTTCCTACACTCACTGGCACGAGCGCTCTTATTTGGGCGATGGAATCGCTTAACTATTCAACGATTGAAGAAATTGGTCATGCGGCTGCTAGCGCTAAACCTGGAGCAGGCGGGGTCATCTTCCTTCCTTATCTTTCTGGCGCTGGCGAACGCTCTCCATTCCTTGATTCAAAGGCGCGAGCCAGCTTGCATGGCATTACCAACTCCACGACTCGCGAAGATATCGCTCGTGCAGTCTATGAAGCTCTGGCTCATGTAATTCGCGAATGTCTTGAAACCACAAAGAAGCCGATTAAGCAGCTTGCAATGAGCGGCGGCGGGGCGCGAAGTGATTTCTGGTGTCAGCTAATTGCAGATGTTGTTGGTGTTCCAGCAACTCGTACAAGTGATTCGCAAGTCGGCGCAAAGGGCGCATTGATATACGCAAGCGTTTCTATAGGACAATTCTCTTCCCTATCAGAAGCTTCTCGTGTGCTGGTTTCGCAATCTGATACTTTTGTTCCAGCCACTGATTTGATTGATTTCTACAAAGCTCAACACACAGAATTTGTCTCCTTACGTAAATTGGTTCAACCAAGTTGGTCTCACAAGTGAAATCACCATTCTGGTTGGGTTTAGACATCGGAACTCAGAGCATCAAAGCTGTTCTGGTTGACGATGCGGGAGCGATAATCGCAAGTGCTTCATCGCCACTGACCAGTATTCGCAAAGGAATAACGCATGAGCAAGATCCAGAACAATGGTGGAGCGCTTCGAAAAAAGTAATAGCCAGCGTTATATCAACTGCAAATCCAGAAAATATTGGGGCAATCAGCATCTCCGCTACATCCGGAACTCTCGTTGTTGTAGATTCGCAATGCAGGCCACAGAGCAAAGGCATCATGTATGACGATGCAAGGGCAACTCATCGTGCAGCAGAATGCAATATAGCTGGTGCAGATCTTTGGGAGAGCCTTGGCTACAAAATCCAAGGCTCTTGGGCGCTTCCAAAGATTCTATGGTTATTGGATGAAGGTGTTCTCATTGGCGGGAGAAAAGTAATTCACCAGGGTGACTTCATTGCTTGGAAACTTGCAGGTAAAGAGGTTGATAGCGATTCAAGTAATGCTCTTAAATCAGGTTTTGATGTTGAGAAAGTTCAATGGCCTTCAGATTTATTGACAAAGCTCAGAATTCCTAGAGAAGTTCTGCCTAATGTGAGTGTAGCCGGTGAAGTAATCGGAATTGTTTCTGATGCGAATGAGACTTCTCTAACTTCACATACATCGATTGTCGCTGGTATGACCGATGGCTGTGCTGCACAAATTGCGGCCGCAGCACTTCTGCCAGGCAGTTGGAATTCAGTTCTAGGAACAACACTTGTAATCAAAGGTGCAAGTAACGTTCGTAAGCTCGATCCAACAGGATCTGTCTACGCGCATAGGGCTCCCTTTTCCACGGGTTGGTGGCCAGGGGGTGCATCGAGTACAGGCACAAATGCTATTGCGCAGTGGTTGCCCGGTATCGCAGTCAGCCGACTCAAATTTACTAATCAAGAGCTTCTTGATGCTCCGATTATTTACCCTCTTTGTCGAGTCGGTGAACGCTTTCCATTCGTATCCAGCGAGGCACATGCGTTGGTTGCTCGCGGTTTAAAACTTCCTACTCTTGAAAGCGATGGAGCGAAAAAATCTTTCGCGGCGATTGTTAAAGGTGTCGCATTTGTTGAACGCCTCTCCTTTGACCTACTGGCTTATGTTGGTTATGACATTTCTGGCAGTTATACGTTCACGGGAGGCGGCGCAAAGAATGCACAATGGAATCAGATCCGCGCCGATGTTCTTTGCCACTCCGTCCTCATCCCTGAAAAGGTGGAGGGTGCCTTCGGAATGGCAATCTTGGCTGCAGCAGCATTTGAAGATTCTGAAGAGAAGTTAAGGCTTTCACGTGTAGCAAAACGGTTTCTCTCGCCCGGAGTCAAGATCGAACCAGATTTATCTAATGGAAAACTCTTACTTTCACAGTATATAGAATTTATTGAGATGCTTCATAATGAGAAGTGGCTTACGACTGAACTAAAGGTCTTCGCAATGGCGAGGGCTCAAGCATGATTCTTTATCTTGCACGCCATGGTGAGACTGAATGGCATGAAGAGAATCGCTACGCAGGTATCACTGATGTTGCACTAACACCAAAAGGTGTTGAACAAGGAATTAGATTGGCCGAGTGGGCAGCAAAAGAAGATATCAACCTCATTGTTTCGTCTGATTTGTCCCGTGCAATAATTACTGCAATTCCGAGTGTCCAAGCCACAAATGTAGAGCATAAAATTGATCGTCGATTCAGAGAAGTCGATTTTGGATTGGGCGAAGGTCTCACCTCGAATGAGATGCAAATAAAATTCCCT
>WLCS01000010.1 GCA_009705185.1 Actinomycetota bacterium | reverse complement strand
CCTCGGTAATAAAAAATTGGCGCAAGAGATCCACATCTGAATTCCGCGCAGTGCTGGCACCTCTTTCATCCCATGGCCTATGGGCGAAAAGAAATCCCTTTGATTTTGTCGCTGCTCAGCAGAATCCAAATTCCAAAATTGCAGCAATCACGCGTGCCCGCATCAAATGGCATAAAAACTTTATCTTCTGGAATTCAGTTCCTCCGGTTGTCACCGATTTACATAACTCACCTGGTCTGATTGCAGCTATTGGTATCGGTGAGGCCCCTATTGGATTGCAAGGAACTTTTTCATTATGGGAATCTTCGAGTGCTTTACGCGACTTCGCATATAAAGGGGCTGCGCATCAAAAAGCGATTGCCCAGACTGAATCCATAGGTTGGTATAGCGAAGAGCTATTTTCGCGCTTTGAAGTTCTAGAAATTCGGGGCGAGATTTCTTCTAATAGATAGAGGTAGGGCAGACTTACTCCATGTCCATTCGCCATTACAACCCTCGACGTAGGCGACGTGGCGGCATTTCTTCCAAAGCCCGAAACTTTCTCTTTGCACTCGTAGGGCTCACAATCGCATTGCAGATTTCTTATCCACTTATAGGTGGCGATGCTCTTCGACTAGTAACAATCGCAACTGTGTATGCAGCAGCGTGTGCGATGGTTGTCCATGGCCACCTTTCTTACGGCGCTAAATATTCCTCGCGATATTTACCAGTAACATTTTTATTTGGTTTAGGAATCGAAACTCTTGGTGTCCACACTGGTTGGCCATTTGGCGTGTATGAATACGACACATCACTTGGCTTAGATCTTTTTGGTGTACCGCTCGTTGTTCCTTTTGCGTGGGTGATGATGGTTCATCCGGCACTTACTGCAGCGCGCAGAGTCAGCAAGAATTGGGTCTTTCTTTATGGTGGAGCTGTATTAGCGGCCTGGGATTTATTCCTGGATCCACAGATGGTTGCAGCTGGTCGTTGGAAGTGGGAAGTTCCTGGATCTCACGTTCCATTTACACCAGATATTCCGCTTTCGAATGCATTCGGCTGGCTCTTATCTGGAATCGCAATCATTGCTTTCTTACATCTGATTTTGCCGCGCGAACGTCGAAAAGAAGGTGCATCTCTTGTCGCAGTTGATGCGTTATTAGTGTGGACACTCTTTTCGGGAATCGTTGGCAATTTATTCTTCTTCGATCGCCCTGGACTTGCACTCTTTGCAGGAGCAATTCTTGGAACTCTCTTAACTCCGTATTTCTTCTCCAGTTGGCTCGGCAATAAAGATTAATTCCTCATGGAGCTAGCGTTTTTCGGATTTTCTTATCTCCTTCTCTTTATTTCTATCATCAACTACTTCACGATTCGAATTCCTGCTGATTCTCGAAATGTGACAGAGTCAATCACCGTTTTACTGCCTGTGCGAAACGAAGAACTTAATATCGAAC
This sequence comes from Actinomycetota bacterium, assembly GCA_009705185.1. Lineage (GTDB taxonomy): Bacteria > Actinomycetota > Actinomycetes > Nanopelagicales > Nanopelagicaceae > Planktophila. The sequence continues at coordinate 12,708 of WLCS01000010.1, read as the reverse complement.
GATGTATCCAGGGGTTGAAGGCACAAGTAAATGTCCCAGGACTTCAGGTTTTAATCATTAATGATCAATCTGAAGATAAGACGACAGAGCTTGCTCGTAGAGCAGTCGATGGGGACTCACGATTTTCGATTATCGACTCGAATGGACCTCAACCTGGTTGGCTTGGGAAAGTCTCTGCTCTGCAACGCGGATATGAAAGTGCTCATTCTGATTTCATCATTACTTTAGATGCTGATGTTGCACTCAATCCAGATGCAGTAGCAAGTGCGGTGAATCAGTTAAAGGATTTACAGCTGGACTTTGTCTCGCCATATCCCCGCCAGATTGCACTTACATTTGCAGAAAAAATGGTTCAGCCGCTTCTGCATTGGTCATGGATGACCACCGTCATTTTGCGACTTGCCGAAAAAGTCCCACATACTTCTACTGCTGTCGCAAATGGCCAATTTCTTGTGGTGCGTTCATCAGCACTTGATTCTGTTGGAGGATTTACCTCAGTACAAAAGGAAATTCTCGATGACATAGAGATGGCCCGCTCTTTGATCACAGCCGGATTCCGTGGCGTCGTAACCGAAGGTTCGTCGTTAGCTAGCACTCGCATGTATCAGAATTTTGATGAGATACGCGCAGGGTATGGAAAGTCTCTCCACAAAGCATTCGGTGGTCTTTTTGGTTCGCTGATTGCAGTGTTCTTTATTTTTATTACAGGAATCTTGCCCGTCATATTTATTCTCATGGGTTCACCGCTGGGATGGTTGGTGTATTCATCAATAGTCTTTACGAGAATGTTGAGTGACACTCGTGCTCAGTCGGATCCATTCTTTGCAATCTTGCATCCACTATCTTCGCTCATCTTGATCTATCTCATCGCGTTCTCGTGGAAAAAGCGTGGATCAATTCAATGGAAGGGTCGCACCGTATGACAGGTCATGTCGGCAAGGTAAAAAACCCTGAACGAATTGCAGTCATTGGTGCAGGTATCGGTGGGCTTTGTACCGCTGCACGTCTGGCGAAAGCCGGGCATCACGTCACAATATTTGAAGCATCTGATCGCACCGGTGGAAAATGTCGCACTGAATGGATTGGCAAATACGCTTTTGATACCGGTCCTTCTCTTCTCACACTGCCAGCTGTGTATCGTGATTTCTTTCAGCGCACCGGAGATGTGATGGGCCGTGTATTGGAAATTGAAGAAGTAAGTCCATCTTTTGATTACAGATTTCACGATGGCAAAAGCGTGAAGTTTGCCAACTTATCTCGTAAGAAGACGCTGGCTGCGATTGCCGAAGCACTCGGTGAGAATGATGCCCAGGAATGGGATCGCGTCATGTTGCAAGCAGAAGCAATGTGGGATGTTTCCCGCGAACCTTTTATCGAATCTGAACTCAAGTCTCCTCTTTCGTTACTCAAGCGCCCTCGCGTAATTCGCGATATTAAAGTTATTGCGCCATGGAAATCACTTCGCGGAATTGGAATCAAGAGTCCTTATCTTTCAAAAATTATGGATCGATATGCAACCTACAGTGGCTCTGATCCACGATCTGCCCCAGCCGTACTTTCAACTATTGCCTTCGTTGAAGAAGCTTTTGGTGCTTGGCATATCAAAGGTGGCATTGGCACTTTGGCTGAGAAAATTACTGAACGCTGTCAGAAATTAGGCGTTGAGATTCGGCTCAATACATACGTTGATGAAATAACAATAAAATCAGGAAAAGTTACCGGTATCCACGTGCAGGGTAACTTTTATGCATTCGATCGGGTCGTTGCGAATGCAGATGCCCAGACTGTTTACACAAAATTATTGGCTCCTACAAACAAAGTGGTAAAAATCCGTAAACAACTTGCAAAGTCCGAACCATCACTGGCAGGGTTTTCATTACTGCTTGGGCTCAAACCAAGTAATCAGCCGCCACTAGAGCACCACACCATCGTTTTTCCAGAAAATTATGACCTCGAATTCGAATCGATATTTACTTCCAAGACTCCGGTGGAAAAACCTACAATTTATATCTGCGCACCACGTGATCCACTTATGGTTAAAGATAAAGACCATGAAGCGTGGTTTGTTCTAGTTAATGCACCACGACATAGCACCGATGGCCACGGTTATGACTGGAGCAATAAGGAATTTGCACATCAGTATGCCAACCAGATTATTGACCACATTGAAGCTGCAGGAATTCCAATCAGAGATCGCTTGGAGGTGTTGGAAATCAGAACGCCACTTGATTTGCAGGAATCTGTGCATGCACCGGGTGGTTCGATTTATGGGAATTCAAGTAATGGGGCTCGCTCAGCATTTTCTCGTGCAAAGAATCGATCTCCTATTAAAGGTCTTTATCTCGTTGGGGGTTCTGCGCACCCTGGTGGCGGATTGCCGTTAGTGGGATTAAGCGCCGAAATTGTGGCTAACGCAATTTTAGAAAACTGATTCGCATCACGCGCAGAAAACTGTAAATAAGCGCAGCAAGAAATACATATGAAAGAACACTTAAGCCTGGTAAATCAAAAATAGCTAGTACTAAAGCAAAAGCCATAAATATTGCTCGAACTGGTCGTTCTGTCGGAGTCACTTCACCAATTTCTTTGTGACCCAATGATGCAAGACGTGCACGTGCATATTCCTGGGTGAATGCGATAGTCCACATTGAAATAACAATCCAGGCAGGAATACCAATTTTCCATCCGGCGTATAACCAGCACGCTTCTGCAATGCGATCGGCTACCGAATCTAAAACTCCACCCCATTCGCTCTCTTTACTCTGAACAATGGCGACACTTCCATCGATGCCATCCATAATGAGTGATACAACTAAGAGCACTAAAGCGAAACCTGCATTATCAGTTGCGGCCATAGCAATCGCAGTCAGTAATCCAAGTGCGGTAAGTAAGTTCGGAGAAATTCGCAGCACCGCGCAAATACGCGCTACTCGGTATGAAATGGCTAACCATCCCTTTACTGCACCCGTTATCTCAGCTCCCCCATGAATCTGACTCCAACGTTGAGTGAATTCTTGCTCAGACTTAAGAATCATCAATGATCCTTAAGTTGTGAATAAATCTCACGTGTGGCAGTGGAGGTATTCATTGTGTAGAAATGTAAACCGGGCGCACCTGCATCAAGTAAGTCTTTGCACAACTGCGTTGCAATATCAACGCCGAGTTTGCGCACATCTTCTGGATTTGATTCCACCGAATGGAAGGCATCAGAAATATGATCTGGAATCGGAACTCCACTGAGTTCGGCCATACGGTTGAGTTGTTTCACATTTGTGACAGGCAAGATTCCAGGAATGATCGGCATTGAAGAACCTTGTGCGTCCAATTTTTCTACTAAGTGCTGCCACTTCTTCGCTTCAAAGAAGAATTGTGTTGTTGCAAAAGTTGCGCCACGTTTCTCTTTTTCAATCAAAACTTTTACATCTTTATCAATATCACCATCAGATGCTGGATGCCCATCAGGAAAAGCAGCTACACCAATTGAAAATCCGCCAAATTCTGCAGCGAGAGTTACTAATTCATCGGCGTGATTGAGTCCGCCTTCAGTTGTTACCCATGGTGCACGAGGACCGCCCGTTGGATCGCCACGTAATGCAAGGATGCTATTGATTCCTGCGGCACGATATTTACCAAGAATTTCCAGAAGTTCATCGCGCGTAGAACCAACGCATGTTAAATGTGCAACAGTTGGAATTTTTGTATGAGCGGTAATTTCAGAAGTGATGCGAATTGTTCGATCTCGCGTTGAACCGCCAGCTCCATAGGTAACTGAGATGAAATCAGGTGCGATGGATTCAAGTTGAGAGATTGCCGCCCAGAGGCGTTCTTCACCCTCGACATCTTTAGGTGGGAAGAATTCGAAGGAGTATGTAACTGCCTTCTTCGCGCTGCGTATCTCCACTGCCTCAGGGTACCGTTGCGCCGTGGATAAAGAGGTCATGAGCAGCGCTACTGCAGTTCGCGATGCAGTAAAGCAAGAGCTCACGCAGTATTTAGCTGAACAGCGTGATTACCTCACCAATATTGCATCTGAATTAGTTCCAGTCTGCGATGCCCTTGAAGATTATCTCCTCGAAGGTGGAAAGAGATTGCGCCCCCTCTTTGCATATGCAGGATTTATGGCTGCAGGAAAAACGCCTTCACGCACAGAGATTCGCGCGATGGCAAGTTTGGAACTCTTACAAGCATGCGCTCTGATTCACGACGACCTCATGGATGGATCTGACACTCGTCGCGGCAAGCCAGCAATTCACCGTCACTTCGAAAATCTTCATCGACAGGGATCTATGGCTGGGCTTGCATCTCAATTTGGAGAAGCAGCTGCAGTTCTTCTTGGCGACCTCGCACTTGTTTGGTCTGATCACATGTTGCATAACTCAGGTTTAGCATTTGAAAATTTAGCCGCTGCACTGCGTATTCATGATGAAATGCGAATCGAGCTCATGGCTGGACAATATTTAGATGTACGTGAAGCTGGCGAGAAAGAACATAGCGTTGAACGCAGTCTTCGCATTGCTCGATATAAATCTGGAAAGTACACAATCGAACGTCCGCTGCATTTGGGTGCAGTGATGGCACTTCCTGAATTAGGTGCGCACTCTGAATTAATTAATGTTCTCTCGGCATACGGACTTCCGCTTGGCGAAGCATTTCAATTACGAGATGACTTACTTGGAATCTTTGGTGATCCGCAAGTAACAGGCAAGCCTGCAGGCGATGATCTCCGCGAAGGTAAGCGAACAGTCTTGATGGCTATGACTATGGAGAAAGCTAGCGATGCTGCTCGCTCAGAATTATCTGCTCACCTTGGAAATCCAGAACTCACACCCGAGAAGATCGAAGAACTCCGCACACTTATTTCAGAGACAGGCGCCGTTGATGATGTTGAAAAACTCATCGATCGTTTGCTCCAAGAATCAACGGATGCAGCTAACTCTGCAGTCATTAACGTTCAAGCACGTCCATTTCTCTTAGCACTCGCTGAGACAGCCACTCGTAGGAGCCATTGATGACAAAGCGCGTAAAAGGACCAACCGATCATGTGGTCGTTGTTGGAGCAGGACTTGGTGGATTAAGTGCCGCACTTCGTCTTGCAGGTGCTGGACGTAAAGTAACTGTCGTAGAACGTGAATCCGTACCTGGTGGGCGCAATGGTCTGCTGAATAAAGATGGATATTCATTTGATACAGGTCCGACTGTCTTAACTATGCCATCACTTATTCAAGATGCATTTAGTTGCGTTGGCGAAGATTTGAAAGATTGGCTTGAACTCATGCCACTTTCACCTTTGTATCGCGCTTTCTATGCCGACGGATCACAGATCGATGTGCATGCAAATACTGCGCAGATGGAAGAGGAAATTCGCACCAAAGTCTCTGCTGAAGAAGCGTTGGGCTATCGCAGATATGTTGATTTCGTAACTAAGCTATACAAATACGAGATGAATGACTTCATCGATAAGAATATTGATTCACCCCTTAATTTATTGACACCTAACTTGGCAAAGCTCATTGCGATTGGTGGTTTTAGACATCTGCAACCAAAGGTAAATCAATACCTTAAAGATCCTCGTCTGCAGAAGGTGTATTCATTCCAAGCCATGTATGCAGGAGTAAGCCCTCAACAAGCGCTAGCAATTTATGCCGTCATTGCATATATGGACTCTGTAAATGGTGTCTTCTTTCCAAAGGGTGGAATGCACGCAGTTCCACGCGCACTGGCTGCAGCAGCAACGAAGCATGGTGTGGAATTCAAATACAACACAACCGTGACCGGACTTGATAAAGAAAATGGCCGCGTGAAAGCGGTACTAACAAATACTGGCGAACGCATCGAGTGTGATGTCGTCGTAATGAATCCAGATCTGCCGGTTGTGTGGCGTGATTTGCTTGGTAAGACTCCACTGAATATCAAGCGCCTGAATTACTCACCTTCATGTGCAACTCTGCTCGTTGGCTCATCAAAGAAATATGACCATATCGCCCATCACAATATTCATTTCGGCGAATCATGGGATGGCGTTTTCGATGAGCTCATCAATAAGAAGCAGCTCATGTCAGACCCTTCAGTGCTTGTCACTGTTCCAACCCATGACGATCCATCTCTTGCACCCGCAGGTAAACAGTCTTATTACATCTTGTATCCGACTCCTAACCTTGATGCAGATATTGATTGGAAGAAGCAAGCTGGTCCATATCGAGATTCAATGATTAAAACCCTAGAAGATCGTGGTTACACAGGTTTCGGTGATGCAATCGAAACTGAAGTGATGACTACGCCACTTGATTGGCAAGCACAGGGAATGGAACGCGGTGCACCTTTTGCAAGCGCGCATACCTTCTTCCAAACAGGTCCATTTAGACCGCGCAATATGGCTGCAGGTTTTGAAAATGTTGTCTTCGCTGGAAGTGGAACACAGCCTGGAGTCGGTGTTCCGATGGTATTAATTTCTGGACGATTGGCAGCAGAACGAATCGTGGGTCCGGTTAAGTAAATGGATCTTCTGCTCAAGCAGTCGTACGACGAATGTAAACGACTGAACTCTTTACACGGAAAGACGTACTACTTGGCAACCCTGTTACTTCCAAAAAATAAGCGTCCGTATGTGCATGCTCTCTACGGCTTTGCACGCTATGCAGATGAGATTGTTGATGATTTAGCATCCACACTTTCACCACAAGAGAAAGCAGACGCACTACGTACGTGGAGCTCCGGCGTCCTTGCAGATCTCAAAGCTGGAATAAGTACCGATCACATTGGCCGAGCACTCGTTGATACTGCGAAGAAATTTGATATTCCTCATCAGCATTTTGTTGATTTCTTACACTCCATGGAAATGGATTTAACGGTTACCGAATATAGAACCTATGAAGATTTACTTGAATATGTCTACGGTTCAGCAGCTGTAATCGGTCTTGAAATGGTTCCCATTCTTGGATATTCAGACCGGGCAGCTTTTGAGGCTGCCAAGAAGTTAGGAATTGCTTTTCAGCTCGCTAATTTTATTCGCGATGTTTCAGAGGATTTAGACCGGGGTCGCGTGTACTTGCCGTTGGATGAATTGGCCCAATTCGGTGTTGATCGCGTAATGCTGGAAAGACGAGTTCTCACTCCAGAAATCATTGCTGCACTTAAGTTTCAAATCGCGCGGGTTCGCAGATTGCAAAACGAAGCAGATGCTGGAATTGCATATTTAGATAAGCAATCTCGTCCGTGTATTAGGGCGGCAAGCGAGCTTTATTGTGGAATCGTCGATGAAGTAGAGGCAATCGAGTACGACATTTTTAAAAAGCGAGCAAAAACTTCTACTGCTCGACGCGCACGGGTTGCAGGTCTTGCGTATGTGCAAGCGTTAGCTGCACGCATTAGGTAAAGTTCTACACACGGGAGCCAAAGTGGCTGAGAGGACTTCATTGAAGTCGACCGTTTGACTGGTCCGGTAATGCGGATCTAGAAATGGCAGGTTAATAATGTTCTCCACATTTTTCACAGCATGGGGCTATGAAGTTTCTTATCTCGAATTTGTTGCATCTGTTGCATCACTTATCGGAGTCGGGCTAGGAATCACAACAAAGAGAATTACATGGCCATGGTGGGCAATAAGCAGTCTTCTCTACGGCATTTTCTTCCTGCAATACAAACTGTATGCCAGCGCCGCGCTTCAAATTATTTTTATCATTGCAGCAGTAATTGGCTGGTATGGATGGGAACCAACAGGGGCAAAACCTGGACCTTTCAAGAATAAATATCGTCTTTATACAATCGCTGGAATCCTCGTTGCAACTCTTGCACTTGGTCCTGTCCTGAAATCAATAGGCGCAGCTTCAACATATGTCGATGCAATTCTCTTTTTCGGAAGTTTTGCTGCTCAGTTATTGATGGTTTATGAAAAATACGACAGTTGGCCAATGTGGCTTGTAGTTGATGCGGGCTACACCGCTTTGTATGCTTCACAAGGTTTGCTCTTCACTACCTTGCTTTATGCTGTATTTACCGCACTAGCGGCAATGGGATGGAGCAGTTGGTATGCAGCTCACAGACGCGCTATTAGATCTCTGTAGCAATCGCCTTCCATCAATTATTGCAATTGATGGACCAGCTGGGGCTGGCAAAACGACTCTTGCTAACAATTTAGCGTTAGCGATGTCGACTTCATTTCGAGTGCACGTTGTTCATATGGATGATTTATATAACGGTTGGGATAAGGCGCTTGGCGAAGATCTCACACGGACTTTGGCTTCCCTCGTACAATCGCATTTGGCAGCAAAGCCGCTTACATATTCTCGATTTAATTGGGCTAGTTCCGAATTTGATGAAGCAATAACACATCCGGTTGCAGACATCCTGATTCTCGAAGGTGTTGGGTGTGGGCAAAGTGCGATCCGCGAAAATTTAGCCTCGCTACTTTGGATAGATATCGACTATAACCAAGGGCTTGCAAGGGTTTTAGAACGTGATGGAGAAAACTTAGAAAAACAGATGCAGCAATGGTTGGTGCAACAAGAGCAACACTTTCGAGTCGAAGGCACGCAGAACGCGGCTGATTTCATACTGACTACCTAGAATTGCCCATATGTCTGACCTGACCGGCGAGCTTATTGATGGGCGCTACCAACTACTTCGCCAGATGGCCAGCGGCGGAATGGCAAGTATTTATGAAGCCGTAGATACACGTCTAGATCGAAAAGTCGCAGTAAAAATTATGCATGCGCACTTGGCTCAAGACGAACAATTTGTCGAAAGATTTATTCGTGAAGCCAAGGCTGCCGCAGCGCTTTCACATCCAAACATTGTTGCTGTCCAAGATCAAGGGTGGAACCAAAGTGGAACTCCAGCAATCTTCTTGGTTATGGAGATGATTGAAGGACATACGCTGCGTGAATATCTCAACGAACAAGGAAAATTGTCTGTCAACGACGGAATCAAATTTCTGCTGCCAGTACTCAGCGCACTTGGCGCTGCGCATAAATTAGGAATTGTTCATCGTGATATCAAACCTGAAAACATTTTGATTTCAAAAGAAGGTCGCGTCAAGATTGCAGACTTTGGTTTAGCTAAAGGACCATTGTTGGGTTCAACAATGACTGCTGAATCCAGTGTAATTCTAGGCAGCGTTTCATACCTCTCCCCTGAACAAGTACAGCGCGGAATCGCGGATTCCAGAAGTGATGTGTATTCAATCGGAATCACTGCCTTTGAAATCTTCACAGGAAAAAAACCGTTCGAAGGTGAAGAGCCAATCCAGATTGCGTACATGCACGTCAATAATCGGGTTCCTCGTATCAGTACCTTGGTGAACGAAGTTCCGAAAGAACTTGACGATTTAATCTATCAAGCGACGAGTTCAAACCCTGACGAGCGCCCACGCGATGCAGCCGTATTCCATGAAGCGTTGAAAGCACTCAACCCACAGAAGAGGCAGCTCAGTTTGGAATTAGATCTTCCAATAGCACCGCTTCGACCAAAGAAAGAACCGAAATCCTTGCGAAAGAAAATTAAAGAACTCACTGCCGCAATTCCTGTTCCTCAAGAAAAAGAGACAACCGCGCAAGTTGCCAAGCGAAAGAAGCTCAGCAAGCGGGTAAAGAGAAATCGTTTTATCGCACTCGGACTGGCAATCGCTCTAGGCATTGGTGGTTGGTATGCCCTCATTGGTCCTGGATCGCGCGTTGTTGTTCCATCGACAGTGGGAGCAACTCAACTTGAGGTCAAAGCTGCCTTAGAACCTTTGGGACTTACATTCATCATTACAGAAAAGCGTTATAGCGAAGACATTACTGAAGGTCACGTTATCGATTCACAACCTGAAGCAGGTGGTCGAGTTGAGCAAGGCGGCACCGTCAAACTCATTATTTCTAAAGGACCAGAGCGTTATGTCATTCCTAAATTAACGGGCCTGACTCCTGAAGCGGCTACAACAGCAATTTCTGAACTGCCGCTCTCTCTCCAACCAATAAAAGAGGAATTTAATGAGAAGATTCCTCAAGGGTATGTCATTGATTCAGTACCGGTCGCCGGCGAAAAAGTTAAGCGTGATTCAAAGATTTATATCCGCGTATCAAAAGGTATCGAACAAGTTGCACTTGCTTCATATGTCGGTAAGAGTTCAGATCAAGCCATCAATGAATTAACTGATGCGGGCTTCGATGTGAAATCTAAATATGACTTCAGTGAAACCCAACTTTCCGGTGAAGTTATTTCGCAGAAGCCTGAAGGTGGCAAGACTGCTGATAAAGGTGCAAAAATTGAGATTACTATCTCTAAGGGATCTCAATTCGCCTACATCCCAAATATTTTCTCAATCGATGAAAATAAAGCAGTCCAAGCTCTCAAGGATCTTGGACTTAAAGTCACTGTTAAGAAAATCGGTAAGAAGACGATTAAGAAGGTAACTGCGGTCTCACCAAAGGTTGGAAGTAAGGTTAAACGTGGCAGTACTGTGACCATCACAGTAGGGTAAGCACGTGAAAAAGCCACGTATCGGAGCGCATACTCCAACATCAGGTGGAATGGCTAAACGTTCCATTGCATATGCAGAGTTAACCGGTGCAGAGGCGATTCAAGTCTTTACATCTAATCCGCGTGGTTGGGCGATGCCCGAGACAAATCACGAAGCGGATGCAATCTTTCGTGAAAAAGCAGAAGCGCTCGATATTGAAACATACGTCCACGCGCCATTTCTTATTAATTTGGGTTCTCCTACCGAAGGTACATATAAGAATTCACTCGCTTCAACTGAATATTCACTTAAACGTGGAAAAGAAATTGGCGCTCTCGGAGTAGTTGTACATACGGGATCTGCCGTCAACGAAGATTTCATTGATAAAGCGTGGAAGCAGATTAATAAGGGAATGATGCCAATTCTTGAAGCCCTTACTGATGATGCGCCATATCTTTTGCTCGAACCCACTGCTGGCCAAGGTCAGTCTCTTGTAAAGCGTTTAGAAGATTTAGAGCACTACTTAAAGGCGCTCGAATATCATCCTAAAGTTGGCATCTGTCTCGATACATGTCACGTATTTGCAGCAGGCCATGACATTGCTAAAAAAGGTGGCATGAAAGAGACTCTCGATTTGCTGGTGGAAGTTGCTGGTATCGAGCGAATTCAACTTATTCATGCCAATGATTCAATGGATGTTTGTGGTGCGCTTAAGGATAGACATCAAAATATCGGTAAAGGTTTTATTGGTGAAGCACCATTTAAAGAGCTACTTAAGCATCCGGCAGTGCAAAACGCTCCGCTGATTCTTGAAACTCCAGGAATGGAGCCTGAGCACGGAGAAGAAATCGCACTGTTAAAGAAGTTGCGAGGATGAGTTCTTCTCACGCACTCAAGATGCGCCTTGCTCCGTGGGCACTCTTACTCGTCTCTGCTGGTTGGGGACTTGCTTTCGTTGTGATGAAAGATGCCATTGAGCGACAGAGTGTTAACAGTTTTCTCTTCTCTAGATTTTTATTAGCAGTCGCTGTCATGCTTCTCATAAAACCTCGAGTCCTTAAAGCAATTAATCGCGAACTACTTACAAAAGGATTCATCGCTGGTCTGTTACTTGGATCTGGATACATTCTTCAAACTCTTGGGCTCGCGCTGACTGGCGCAGCAATCACGGGATTTATCACCGGTCTATATGTCGTAGCAACTCCTGTTTTAGCTGCCTTAATCCTGAAGGAACGAATCACGAGATTTACATGGATGTGCGTTGCAATCGCCACAGTGGGATTAGCGTTGCTCTCCCTTAAAGGATGGAATTTAGGTTTTGGTGAATTTCTTGTATTTCTCTGCGCAGTTGCATTCGCAGCTCACATCATTGCATTAAGTCACTGGAGTAACGGTCTTGATGTGTATGCGATGACTATTGTCCAGCTTGCTACGTGCGCACTCATGACGGGTGTCATCTCCTTTGCGCAAGGTTTTGAAGCACCAACAGATACGTCGGGCTGGCTAGTAATTATTTACACCGCAGTTATTTGTACCGCTGTTGCCTTCGTTGTTCAGACGTGGTCACAGGCACATATGACAGCCACAAAAGTCGCAGTCATTCTGACAATGGAAGTAGTTTTCGCAGCGTTTTTCGCAATTGTTTTCGGCGGAGAAACCCTGACACTCCGCGCTGGACTTGGTGGTGTTCTAGTAATGCTCGCTATGTTTATGATTGTGCTCAAGGAGGCTTAATCATGGCAATTGATCTTCGCTCAGATACCGTCACTCGTCCAAGTGATGCAATGCGTGCTGCGATGGCGCAAGCTCCTGTTGGTGATGATGTTTATGGTGATGATCCAACAGTTAATTCTCTTGAAGAGCGTGTAGCTGCTCTCTTTGGAAAAGAGGCAGGGCTATTTACTCCAACAGGTTCTCTTGCCAATCAATTAGCTATTCGCACTTTGGTTAAACCTGGAGAAGAAATTCTTGTAGAGACTCGTTCTCATATTGTTCGCGCAGAACTTGGCGCAGCGGCAACATTTAGTGGAATCACTACAAGAACCTGGCCTTCAGCAGATGGTCTACTTCGCGCAGAAGATCCACTTGCAATCGCACACGAAAATGCCGGACCTTACCTTGTATCAACTACAGCAATTGCAATTGAAAACACCCATAACTTCGGTGGCGGAACAATTCAGCCTATTGATGAAATCGCTGTCCTTTCTCGGGCAGCCCGTGCTCGTGGCATTGCAATGCATTTAGATGGCGCACGTATTTGGAATGCTCAT
>WLCS01000001.1 GCA_009705185.1 Actinomycetota bacterium | reverse complement strand
GAGAATTGATAGCGCCCTCACACGTGTTTTAGGCCTTTCTCGCACAACGATTGTTAAATTACTTGAAGACGGAGACATCACAACAAGCGGCAAAGCAATGGGAAAATCGGACCGAGTTGTTGCTGGTCAAGTGATTGAAGTTTTACTTCCCGCACAAGTAAATCAAGATCCAATTCCGCTCACCCCACTTGAAGGCCTCACCGTTGTTTATAACGATGATGACATTGTCGTGATCGATAAACCTGTTGGTTGCGCAGCGCATCCAAGTCCTGGCTGGATGGGCCCTACTGTTGTTGGCGCACTTCTTGCTGCTGGCTACACAATTTCAACTTCCGGTCCGGCAGAGCGCGCAGGTGTTGTTCATCGTTTAGATGCTGGAACTTCGGGACTCATGATTATTGCAAAGACTGATTCTGCATATTTGAAGTTAAAGGAAATGTTCCGCAATCATGAAGTTGAAAAAACTTATCACGCACTCGTTCAGGGACATATGGATCCTTCAACCGGAACAATTGATGCACCGATTGATCGCCATCCCAAAGAGGATCATCGATTTGCTGTGGTGGCCACAGGTAAAGAGAGCATCACTCATTACGAAGTCATTGAGTACTACAGATCAGTATCGTTGGTAAAAGTAGAACTCGAGACTGGTCGCACGCATCAGATTCGTGTCCACTTCTCTGCACTGAATCATCCACTCGTGGGCGATACAACCTATGGCGCAGATCCTGTCTTAGGAAAGAAAATGCAGATGTCTCGACCTTGGCTTCATGCTCTTGAATTGCGATTTAACCATCCAACAAATGGAATTCCGCTCGTGCTCAACGCGCCATACCCGCCCGATCTGCAATCTTCTCTGGCGTTGCTATCCGAGGCAGTACTGCCTTAGGCGCTAATGTTGCGCCACCATGTCATCTGAAGATTTTTCAGCTTCACGGGCATCGACGAAAGACTCTTTTGTACATTTGCATGTGCACACTGAGTACTCGATGCTCGATGGTGCCGCGCGCGTTGGCGATTTAGTAAAAGAAGTTGCTCGCCAAGAAATGCCGGCGATAGCAATGACAGATCATGGAAATGTTTTTGGTGCATTTGATTTTTACAAACAAGCAACAAAAGCAGGCGTTAAACCAATCATCGGAATCGAAGCCTATGTTGCTCCTGAATCCCGATTTGATAAGAAGCGCGTTCAGTGGGCCGATGGCGGAGAAGATGATGTTTCCGGTGGTGGCGCATATACGCACATGACTATTTTGGCTGAGAATAATCAAGGTCTAGCAAATCTTTTTAGATTATCTTCTCTTGCATCCTTAGAAGGCTATTACTACAAACCACGCATGGATCGTGAACTCATTTCACGATATGCCGATGGTCTCATTGCTACAACTGGTTGCCCTGGTGGAGAAATTCAAACCCGTCTTCGTATGGGTAATTACAAAGAGGCGCTCAGAGCAGCAAGTGACTACAGAGATATTTTTGGAGCTAATAATTTCTTTTTAGAAGTAATGGATCACCACATTGATATTGAAAGCCGCGTTAAAGCCGATTTGATCAAGCTAGGCAAAGAGTTAAAACTTCCATTACTTGCTACAAATGATTTGCACTACACATTCCATGAAGATGCTCCTGCTCACGAAGCTCTGCTCTGCGTTCAATCAGGTTCTACTCTTGCTGATCCCAAGCGATTTAAATTTGATAACGATGAGTTTTATCTTAAAACGCCGGCACAAATGCGCGAACTCTTCAAGGAGATTCCTGAATCTTGCGATAACACCTTGCTTATTGCAGAACGTTGCAATGTAAAGCTGCGCGAAGATGAAAATCTCATGCCGGCTTTTGAAGTTCCTCAAGGTGAAACTGAAGATTCGTGGTTACGAAAAGAGGCGATTCGTGGGTTGAGCCAGAAGATGGGCGATAAAGCTTCTCCAGAACATTTCACCCGTCTGAATTACGAATTAGATGTCATGATAAAAATGGGATTCCCTGGTTACTTCCTTGTTGTTGCCGACTTGGTCACGCATGCAAAGAAAGTTGGAATCCGCGTAGGTCCTGGTCGCGGTTCTGCCGCAGGATCTCTGGTGGCTTATGCACTTGGAATCACCGGTCTTGATCCCATTGAACACGGATTACTTTTTGAGCGATTCCTCAATCCAGAACGTATTTCGATGCCTGATATCGATTTGGACTTCGATGAACGTAGAAGATCAGAAATGATTCGCTATGCAACAGAGAAGTACGGTGAAGATCGTGTTGCGCAGATTATTACTTACGGAACGATTAAATCTAAACAATCGCTCAAAGATGCAACAAGAGTTCTTGGATACCCATATGCAATTGGCGAGAAATTAACTAAAGCGTTGCCTCCTTCAGTGATGGGCAAAGACATCACACTTTCGGGGGTATTTGATAATAAGGACCCACGCTTTGGTGAGGCCGGAGAATTTAGAACGCTGTACGACACTGATCCAGATTCAAAGCGAGTAGTTGATCTCGCAAAAGGTCTTGAGGGTCTCAAGCGCCAATGGGGTGTGCACGCAGCCGGCGTCATTCTCTCTCGAGAGCCACTGCTCGATGTAATTCCAATTCATCGACGTGAAGCTGATGGTGCAATCATCACTCAATTTGATATGGGTGCATGCGAATCTACTGGCTTACTTAAGATGGACTTTCTTGGTCTTCGAAATCTTTCGGTACTCGATGACGCGTTGCTTAATATCAAAGCAAATCAAAACATTGATCTCGTACTTGAAGATCTACCACTTGCAGATCAAAAGACATTCGAACTTCTTTCGCGCGGCGATACGCTCGGAGTTTTCCAGCTCGACGGCGGACCAATGCGCGCACTCCTTCGCAGCATGTCTCCAGATTCATTTGCTGACATCTCTGCGGTGATTGCCCTGTATCGACCTGGACCAATGGGGGAGAACGCTCACAATAACTATGCAGATCGAAAGAATGGTCGCAAACCAGTTGAACCAATTCACCCTGAGCTTTCAGATGCCTTGCAAGATATTTTGGGTGATACCTACGGACTCATTGTTTATCAAGAACAGGTAATGGCAATTGCACAAAAAGTTGCAGGCTTTACTCTCGGACGCGCAGATCTTTTACGTAAAGCAATGGGTAAGAAAAATAAAGAAATTCTAGATAAGGAATACATTCCTTTTGAAGCTGGAATGAAAGCGAATGGATTCTCAGAAGCGGCGATTAAGAGATTATGGGAAGTTCTTATTCCGTTCTCTGACTATGCATTTAACCGTGCGCACAGTGCGGGGTACGGAGTCGTATCGTTTTGGACTGCCTATCTCAAGGCAAATTTCCCTACTGAATATATGGCAGCGCTACTTACAAGTGTGCGCGATGATAAAGATAAATCCGCACTCTATCTCTCTGAGTGCAGACGTATGGGAATCAAAGTACTTCCACCAGATGTAAATGAGTCCGATGCCGAGTACACGCCTCGCGGTAAGGATATTCGTTTTGGATTAGCAGCTATCCGCAATGTTGGCGAAGGAGTTGTTGCATCTGTGAAAGCATCGCGTTCTGCTAAGGGTGCGTTTACATCCTTCGGGGATTTCTTAGCAAAAGTGGATGCAAATGTTTGTAATAAGAAAACAATTGAATCTTTGATTAAGGCCGGAGCATTTGATTCGCTCAACCATCCTCGTAAGGGTTTGATGGCAGTTCACCTTGAGGCTATCGATTCTGTCATTGAAACCAAACGTGCCGAAGCTATTGGGCAGTTCGATCTCTTTGGTGGAGATTCAATCTCAACTGTCGCAGGAATCGAAGTAGAAATTCCGAACACCGAGTGGGATAAATCCACCTTGCTCACATTCGAGCGCGAAATGTTAGGTCTCTATGTTTCCGATCATCCGCTGCTCGGTGTCGAGCACGTGCTGCGCTCTCATACAGATATGTCCATCAGCCAGTTACTTGATGACAGTCCACCAGATGGAGTCGTCACAATCGGTGGTCTCATTACAGGAATTCAAAGAAAAGTTTCACGTCAGGGCGCATCATGGGCTGTGGTGAACGTTGAAGATCTTGAAGGAGCTATTGAAGTTCTCTTCTTCTCAAACACCTATAACCAATACGCACTCTCGCTGACCGAAGATCGCGTGGTTGTTGTCCGAGGACGTTTCTCTCGCACTGATGAACAAGTACGTTTCACTGCAATGGAGATGAAAATGCCAGACATCTCCGCAGCGCCAACAGGCCCGCTTCTGATTTCACTTCCCTCCTCACAAGTGACGCCTCCCATTGTTGAACGCGTGAAAGAAATTCTGCGCTCTCATCCCGGCAAGCGAGAAGTACATTTGCAAGTAGTTGATCAAGAGAAATCAACGACCTTGAAAATTGACGCGCTAGTAACTTCTTCACCAAGTCTGAGCGCAGATCTCAAAGCAATTTTGGGCCCAGACTGCCTAGTACGTATTTAGCTCTCATTAATCTCGTCTCGCCAGCATTTTCCATCAAAGTAGAATGAGCATGTGATTCGTACTGTTGACTTACGTGGAAAGTCCTTGGATAAAGCTGGCTACCAGCGACTCTTGCCGCGTGCATCACTTGACGTTGCAACAGCAATGGTTGCGATCGAACCCATTCTCACACGTGTACGAGAAGGTAATGAATCTGATCTGATTGCATTGGCCCAAGAGTTCGATGGCGTTACACCACAATCAATTCGTGTCCCGCAGAGCGCTTTGGATTCATCACTCGCAGAACTTGATCCAGCTATTCGCGCAGCGCTAGAAATTTCAGCAGAGAGAATTCGTATTGTTCACAATGATCAGGTGCGTAAAGAGCACACCACAGTTGTAGTCGATGGTGGCGTTGTAACCGAAAAGTGGATTCCTGTAGACCGAGTGGGCCTTTATGTTCCAGGAGGTCGCGCTGTATATCCAAGTAGCGTGATGATGAATGTTATCCCCGCACAAATTGCAAAGGTTCAGAGCATCGCTGTTGCATCACCGCCACAGAAAGAATTTGGGGGATTGCCTCACCCAACAATTCTTGCAACGTGCGCTCTGCTTGGAATCACCGAGGTCTACGCAGTCGGCGGTGCACAAGCGATTGCACTCTTTGGCTACGGTATGAAAGATCTCTGCGAGAAATGTGATTTAGTAACTGGACCTGGAAATATTTATGTCGCAGCAGCCAAGCGCGCGCTACGCGGATTAATTGGAATTGATTCTGAAGCTGGACCAACAGAAATTGCAATCCTTGCCGACGATTCTGCACGAGCATCAGAAGTTGCAGCTGACTTAATAAGCCAAGCAGAACATGATGTGATCGCAGCGGCAGTCCTTGTTACTCCATCTGAAAAACTAGCAAAAGAAGTTGTTGCTGAACTTGAAATCCGAGTTATGCAGGCTAAGCACTCAGAGCGAATTCGCACAGCGCTGTTAGGTATTCAGTCTGCTATTGCACTAGTGGATTCAATTGATCAAGGAATTGATGTCGTCAATGCATATGCAGCCGAGCACTTAGAAATTCAGACTGCTCAATCTTCTGTAGATGCATCACGAATTCGAAATGCGGGAGCTGTCTTTATCGGTCGCTTTTCTCCGGTTTCACTGGGAGATTACTCTGCGGGTTCAAACCACGTTTTACCTACAGGTGGTTGCGCTTGCCACAGTTCGGGTTTGTCGGTGCAAACATTTTTACGTGGATTACATTTCATTGAATATAGCGAGAAGGCATTTACGGATATCGCATCAACTGTTATTACTCTTGCAAACTCTGAAGATCTCCCTGCACACGGACAAGCAATCTCAGTGCGTTTGGAGAAGCCATGAATTCTTGGCCAACATGGTTACCGCTGCGAGAGAATTTAAGGGAACTCTCGGCATATGGCGCACCGCAGATTCCTGCATCTGCAGTCATGAATACAAACGAGAATCCATATGCACCTTCTGAAGAATTAGCCGAAGCAATCTCTGAGCGAATCAAAGAAGCATCACTTCACCTCAATCGCTATCCAGATCGTGATGCAAATACACTGCGCAACAAACTTGCAACCTTTATTAATGGTTTATCTGGCACCAATTTCACATCTGAGAACATTTGGGCAGCAAATGGCAGTAACGAGATTATTCAGTCAATTTTTCTCGCATTTGGCTCAGGCGCAGCACTTGGATTTACGCCTTCGTATTCAATGCACCCATTGATTGCAAAAGTTGCTCAGGTGCAGTGGGCCGTTGGGACTCGAGCAGCAGATTTTTCACTTGATGCCACCAGTGCGATTGCACAAATTGTTGAAACCCGCCCAGTACTCACATTTGTTACAACACCAAATAACCCAACTGGTTCTGCAGTATCACTTGCCGATCTTGAGAAAATTGCCCAAAACTGCGACGGACTACTTATCGTCGATGAGGCTTACGCAGAATTTTCAGATGAAATTTCTGCAGTTACTTTAATCAATCGCTATCCGAACGTTGTAGTAATTCGAACAATGAGCAAGGCTTTTGCATTTGCCGGAGCGAGAGTAGGTTATCTCGTTGCACACCCTGCAGTTGTTCAATCTATGTTCTTAGTTCGTTTGCCATATCACCTCAGCGCACTGACTCAAGCGGCAGCCGAAGTTGCACTTGATTTCAGCGATGAACTCTTAGGAACGGTTGCCACACTTCGCAAAGATCGCGAGAAGATGCGCTCTGAACTCCACAACCTTGGGCTCGTCGTTCTGCCAAGTAGTTCGAATTTCCTACTCTTTTCTGGATTCAAGCAATCCTCAGCCCAGCTCTGGCAGAGACTCTTAGACAGAGGCGTTCTCATTAGAGATGTGGGATTATTGGGTTACTTAAGAGTCACCATTGGCAACGAAGCCGAGAATAAGAAATTTATCGAATCGCTAACGGCATGCCTGGGAGAAGAACAATGAGAAAAGCACGCGTTGAACGCACAACAAAAGAATCTAGTGTTCTTGTTGAGTTAAATCTCGACGGAACGGGTGAAATTTCTGTAGATACAGGCGTTCCATTCTTTGATCACATGCTCTCTCAACTGGGTAAGCACTCAGGATTTGATCTCACTGTAAAGACCACTGGCGATGTAGACGTGGATTCGCACCACACAGTTGAAGATACTTCACTTGCATTTGGGCAAGCACTTCGGGAAGCTCTCGGTGATAAAGCCGGCATTCGTCGTTTCGGTGATGCGATAGTTCCACTCGATGAAGTTTTGGTTCAGGCAGCAGTTGATTTATCGGGTCGTCCATATCTTGTTCATCGTCAACCTGAAATCGTTGAGCTCATCGGAACTTTCGATACGACTTTAGGTAAGCACATCTGGGAATCAATAGTCGCCGAAGCGCGCATTGCACTGCATGTTCGCGTCCTTGAAGGTCGCAATGCTCACCACGTTTTTGAAGCTCAGTTCAAAGCTGTTGCTCGCGCTCTTCGCGATGCTGTCGCTTTAGATTCTCGAGTAACAGGAATACCTTCTACAAAGGGTTCTCTCTAATTTCGTGATCGCAATCCTTGATTACGGATCTGGAAACATTCGTTCGGCCCAGCGCGCTTTCCAAACAAGCGGACGAGAAGTTCTTATTACATCCGACTATGACGTTGCACTTAATGCAGAGGGACTCGTAGTTCCTGGCGTGGGTGCATTTGCTGCTTGTATGAATGGATTGAAAGCAGTTCGTGGTGATCAATTGGTGCGTGAACGTATTGCACTCAAGAGACCGACGCTAGGTATCTGCGTAGGAATGCAGATTTTATTTGATCGCGGAGTCGAACACGGAATCCATGAAGGCGTAGGCATTTGGAGCAATACAGTTGAAAAATTGGCCGCCCCAATACTTCCTCACATGGGTTGGAACACTGTTAAAGCCCATTCGTCTAGCAAACTCTTTAGTGGAGTAGAAGATGAATCCTTTTACTTCGTTCATTCCTATGCCGTGAAAAAGAGTGCCGGAGAAGTGTCAACATATTCTCATCACGGAGAAGATTTTCTTGCGGCAGTAGAAGACGGTGTCATATCTGCAACTCAATTCCACCCAGAAAAATCTGGTGATGCTGGTTTGCATCTGATTCAGAATTGGGTAAAAACACTATGAGCTTCTTAGAACTCTTGCCGGCTGTTGATGTCAGAGATGCGCGAGCAGTCAGACTTGTTCAAGGCGAACTCAGCGCCGAAACAGCCTATGGAAATCCACTTGAAGTTGCATTGGAATTCCAAGCTGCAGGCGCCGAATGGTTACATCTTGTTGATCTCGATGCAGCCTTCGGTCTTGGTGAAAATAGTGAACTTTTAGCAGAAGTTGTTGGGAAGTTAGATATCAAAGTAGAGCTCTCTGGCGGTATTCGTGACGATGCATCTTTAGCTCGCGCATTAGCAACAGGTTGCACACGAATAAATCTGGGAACAGCTGCACTTGAAAATCCTGATTGGACTGCGCGCGTTATTGCCGAGCACGGAGATCGAATCGCTGTGGGCCTTGATGTACGCGGACATGTGTTGGCAGCTCGAGGCTGGACACAAGAAGGTGGCAATCTTTTTGACACTATCGAGCGTTTGGAACGAGATGGTTGCCAGCGCTATGTAGTAACTGATGTAACAAAAGATGGAACTCTTAAGGGACCAAATCTTTCACTGCTACAAGAAGTGTGTGCTGTAACGAAAGCACCGGTTGTGGCATCGGGCGGAATATCTTCGCTGGAAGATATCTCTGCTCTCATCTCTCTTCATGCAACCGGAGTTGAAGGTGCGATTGTTGGCAAAGCACTCTATGCAGGGGCTTTCACTTTGCAACAGGCACTGGAGCTCACTCGATCATGACGCTTTCAGTTCGAATTATTCCTTGCCTAGATGTCACTGATGGGCGAGTAGTTAAGGGAATCAACTTTACAAATCTTGTCGATGCTGGTGATCCAGTTGAGATGGCATCCCTGTATGGAATCGAAGGCGCCGACGAACTTACCTTCTTAGATATTTCTGCAACTGTTGCAGGGCGCGAGACAACTCTTGATGTTGTACGACGCACTGCAGAACAAGTTTTTATTCCGCTGACTGTAGGTGGGGGAATTCGCACAGTTGAAGATGTAGATCGCTTATTGCGCGCAGGTGCTGACAAGATAAGTATCAATACCGCAGCGATTGCACGTCCAGAGTTGATTGCAGAGATTGCTGATCGTTTCGGTTCGCAAGTACTTGTCATATCAATTGATGCACGGCGCGCGCGTACTGAATCAGGTTTTGAAGTAACGACTCATGGTGGCAGGCAGAGCACCGGGCTCGATGCACTTGCATGGGTTGAAAAGGCGTGCGCACTTGGCGTGGGCGAGATTCTCTTAAATTCAATGGATGCAGATGGAACACGTGCCGGATATGACATTGGAATGATCACTGCAGTTCGGGCAGTTTCTAAAGTTCCGCTCATCGCAAGTGGTGGCGCCGGATCCCTCGAAGATTTCAGCGCCGCACTCGATGCCGGAGCAGATGCACTGCTTGCTGCAAGCGTTTTTCATTTCGGAATCCACCGAATCGGAGATGTGAAAAAGCATCTTTCCAAGAACAATTATTCAGTGCGCACTACACAGAGGGCGTAAGGCAGAATACGTATATGAGCTACCAACTTCCCTCTGAGGTTTCGGCTTTGTTAAAAGACCCCGACTTACTCATTCCAGCAATTGCGCAAGATCTTGCGACAAAAGAAGTTTTGATGCTTGCGTATATGAATGCCGAATCGCTAGCAATGACACTGAGCACCGGTAAAGCTACATATTTCTCACGAAGCAGAAATGAGCTGTGGATTAAGGGCGAAACTTCCGGAAACACTCAACGTGTGCACTCCGTATCACTTGATTGCGATGGAGATGCACTGCTCATTTTGGTAGAGCAAACAGGTGCGGCTTGCCATACGGGTAACACATCTTGTTTTTACCGTAGCTTGCCGGCGACCAACTCTGGGGTCGATGGATGAAACTTGAAGAGTTTCGCGAGTATGCAAAGAACAACAACGTCATTCCCGTCTATCGCAAACTTATTGCAGACGGTGAAACACCGGTAAATATCTACAAGAAGCTTGCGCACAATAAACCCGGAACATTTCTCTTGGAATCCGCAGAACATGGCGGCGTGTGGTCCAGATACTCATTTATTGGAGTGCATAGCCAGACTTCACTCACCGAAAAAGATGGCGCTGCAATCTGGATTGGAAAGCCGCCTGCAGGAGTCCCAGTGGGGATGGATCCACTCACCGCACTTCGCCTGACAGTCGCGCATCTGAAGTCTCCGAAAATTGATGGCCTTCCTACTCTTACAGGCGGACTCGTTGGATACATGGGTTATGACTCAGTACGTCGCCTAGAAAAACTTCCTGAGTTATCTGAAAAAGATATTGAACTTCCCGAAATTACATTCATGCTCACCAGCGACTTAGCTGTTATGGATCACAGCGATGGCACAATTATTTTGATTGCAAATGCAATCAATTGGGATGGGTCTGACCAGCGTATTGACGAGTCTTATCTTGATGCCGTTTCACGTCTTGATCGAATGCAGAGCGAACTCTTATCCCCACTTGCAGGTGACGTAGCACCTATCCCTGCTCGTACGAAGCCAGAGTTTTCAAGAAATATTTCGGCAGAAGATTTCAAGACGAAAATTGAAATTGCAAAGGAAGAAAT
Organism: Actinomycetota bacterium; assembly: GCA_009705185.1. GTDB lineage: Bacteria > Actinomycetota > Actinomycetes > Nanopelagicales > Nanopelagicaceae > Planktophila. The sequence continues at coordinate 14,116 of WLCS01000001.1, read as the reverse complement.
TCGCGCTGGAGAAGCTTTTCAGATTGTTCTTTCTCAGAGATTTTCGATGCCTGCGAAAGCCGATGCACTAGATATTTATCGCATGTTACGTCTGAATAATCCAAGTCCATATATGTATTTATTTAGATTCGAAGATGGTTATGACGTTGTCGGCTCAAGTCCTGAAGCACTTGTAAAAGTTACTGGCTCTCAGGTCATGGTTCATCCCATTGCTGGAACACGTAAACGTTCCGCGTCAATTGAAGAAGATATTAAATTGGGAGAAGAACTGCTAGCTGATCCTAAAGAGCGCGCAGAGCACTTGATGTTAGTAGACCTAGGGCGCAATGATTTAGGACGCGTGTGTACGCCAGGCACAGTTGAAGTCATCGACTTCATGCATATTGAACGATATTCCCATGTGATGCATATTGTCTCTACAGTCATTGGCGAACTTGGAAAGAACTCCACACCCATTGATGCGCTCTTTTCTGTATTTCCAGCAGGAACACTTTCTGGTGCACCTAAACCTCGCGCCATGGAAATTATTGAAACACTAGAACCAACTCGTCGTGCACTTTACGGTGGAGCAATTGGGTACTTTGATTTCACCGGAAATATTGATGCATGTATTGCAATTCGTACTGCGCTGATTCATAAAGGTATTGCACACGTTCAAGCTGGTGCCGGAGTTGTTGCTGATTCAGATCCAGATTCTGAAAACGAAGAAACCCTCAACAAAGCTGCTGCTGTACTAGGTGCTATCGCTGCGGCACATGAGTTGAAGAAGTGAGAAGCAGTACATGAAATTATTTCTCTCACTCCTTGCCGTCGCTGCGGTGGCCATCGTGTTAAGCCGATCATTGAAATTATCCAATCGATACGAACGCGCTCCTCGTGAACTCTCTGAGTGGAACTCGATTGATAAAGGCATTGACCCGACAGAGGACACACCATGAGCGTCCTTGATTCAATCATCGAAGGTGTTCGTGAAGATTTAGCACAACGTCGCTTACCACTTTCACAAATCCATGAAGCAATGGAGAAAGCACCTGCGCCGCTGGATGCATATGCGGCCCTTTCGGTTCATGAAATGAATGTCATCGCCGAAGTTAAACGTTCTTCTCCAAGCAAAGGTGCACTTGCATCCATTACAGATCCTGCATCTCTAGCCGAGCAGTACCAAGAAGCAGGCGCTGGTGCAGTAAGTGTTTTGACCGAACGCAGGAGATTTAACGGATCACTTGATGATCTAGATGCAGTGAAAGAGCGAATATCAATTCCTGTATTGCGAAAAGATTTCATGGTTGACGAGTATCAATTCTTAGAAGCACGCGCACATGGAGCTGACGTGGTCCTCTTAATTGTCGCGGCGCTCTCACATTCACAACTGAGAGATTTCTACGACCTCTCGACAGAATTGGGAATGTCAGTACTTGTTGAAGTGCACACAGGACAAGAACTTGAAAGCGCAATGGAGATTTCTCCGAGAATGATTGGCGTCAATTCTCGAAATTTGAAAACGCTAGAAGTCGATACAAAAGCTTTTTCTGAACTCATCCCTGAAATCCCTTCTGAAATAATCCGAGTAGCAGAATCCGGGATTTCAACTCGCAGAGATGTTGAATTCGCCCAGAGTGTTGGGGCGAGTGTGATTTTGGTCGGAGAAGCGCTGGTGAAATCTGGGGAACCAATTTCTGCCATGCAAGAGTTACTAGGTCACGGGTAGTCTTCCCCAATGACAACCACTCAAGATCTAGCAGGACATTTCGGTCCTTACGGTGGTCGCTTTGTTCCAGAAGCTCTGATTGGCGCGCTCGAAGAACTTGATGCTGCTCGCATTGCGGCGCAGACTGATCCAATATTTATTGAAGAGCTAGCAGAGTTACATCGCACATATACGGGTCGTCCAAGCATCATCACTGAAGCCAAGCGATTTGCCGAGCATGCAGGTGGTGCGCGAATAATTCTTAAGCGTGAAGATCTCAATCACACTGGTAGCCATAAAATTAATAACGTACTTGGACAAGCGTTACTCACTAAGCGCATGGGCAAGAAACGTATCATCGCCGAAACCGGAGCTGGCCAACATGGAGTTGCATCTGCAACTGCTGCGGCGTTAATGGGACTTGAATGCGTTGTTTACATGGGCGAAGAAGATACAAAGAGACAAGCCCTCAATGTTGCTCGAATGAAATTACTCGGCGCAGAAGTTATTCCAGTGACATCAGGGTCAAAAACTCTCAAAGATGCCATTAACGAAGCCATGCGAGATTGGGTCACCAATGTCGAGACCACTCATTACTTATTGGGTACTGTCGCAGGGCCGCATCCATTCCCATCCATGGTTCGTGATTTCCATAAAATTATTGGCGAAGAAGCACGCGAACAAGTTTTGCAATTAACCGGAAAGCTACCTGATGCAGTTCTTGCGTGCGTTGGGGGCGGATCAAATGCAATCGGAATTTTCCACCGATTTATTTCAGATGAAGGCGTTCGACTTATTGGTTTAGAAGCCGCCGGCGATGGCGTGGAAACAGGCCGACATGCAGCAACAATTACTGGCGGCTCACCTGGAGTTCTTCATGGAAATCGAACATATGTTTTGCAAGATGAAAATGGTCAGACGATTGAGTCTCATTCGATATCTGCAGGTTTAGATTATCCAGGCGTTGGGCCAGAACATGCCTACCTACACGACATCGGTCGCGCCGAATACAGAGCTATTACAGATGCCCAGGCGATGGAAGCATTCGCAATTCTTTCAAAGACCGAAGGAATCATTCCTGCGATTGAAACAGCGCATGCACTTGCAGGAGCGATGCAGGTAGGAAAAGAACTTGGTCCAGATGCAATTATTCTCATTAATCTCTCTGGTCGCGGTGATAAAGATGTACAGACTGCTGCGCAGTACTTTGGAATTCCACTGTAAATGTCCACTCCACTAGACGCTCTTTTTGTAAAGGTACGAACAGAAAACCGAGCAGCTCTCATTGCATATATTCCAGCAGGATTTCCTAGCCAAGATGGATGCAAAAAGATGATCAAAGCATTTGTCGATGGCGGAGTTGATGCCATTGAAATCGGATTTCCATATAGCGATCCAGTGATGGACGGTCCTACGATTCAAGCAGCCGCAGATCAATCACTCGCACAAGGCACAGGCGCTGCAGAAGTCTTTGATGCACTTCAGTACGCAACCCAGTTAGGCGTTCCAGCAGTAGTGATGACTTATTGGAATCCCATTGAAAAATATGGTGTTGAAAAATTTGCACAATCTATTGCTGATAATGGTGGCTCTGGAGTGATTACACCCGACCTGACGATTGAAGAATCAGCTGAGTGGAAAACTGCGGTAGAAAAGATCGGAATTAATCCAATTTTTGTCGTTGCGCCAAGTACTACGGATTCTCGATTAGCTCAAGTGACTGCGCGATGTTCAGGCTTTGTCTATGTTGCAAGTTTGATGGGAGTTACAGGTACCCGAACTTCAGTTTCAAGTGGCGCACCAGATTTAGTTTCTCGAGTACGAGCTGTGACTGACACACCCATTGCCGTCGGACTGGGTGTCTCAACGCGCGAGCAAGCAAAAGGTGTTGCAGGTTACGCCGATGGCGTGATCGTCGGTTCGGCATTTATTAATAAGATTATTGAAGCAAAAGACGAAGCTGCTGGCATAAAGGCAGTGCAAGAATTAGCAGAACAACTTGCGTTAGGAGTGCGAGAAGGACGATGAAAACTTTCACGCCTTGGATCGGCTTAATCTCTCGGCTCATTCTGGGCGGAGTACTACTCGCTGCGGGTTTATTGAAATATCAACATTTAGATAAATCTCAGATGGCAGTACGCGCATACGAACTCTTGCCGATTGCAATCGCAAACGTTATTGGAATCGTTCTTCCATTCCTAGAAATTGGAATGGGACTTCTGCTTATTCTTGGCGCAGGAACTCGAATCGTTGGACTAGCTGGGGCAGTTTTGATGTTTATTTTCGTCATCGGAATTTCACAAGCATGGGCGCGTGGACTTTCAATCGATTGCGGATGTTTTGGCGGGGGAGGCCAAGTAGCCCCTGGAACTGCCAATTATTTACCCGAGCTCCTGCGTGATGCCGGGCTTGCCGCCCTCGGAATTTACCTTTTTATCTATCCACAAAGTAAATTTGCCCTCGATAAGAATTCACACCAACAAGGGAATCAATCATGAACAGCAAGCCACAGCCTGGTAAAGATAACTTCACTCGCAATCTGGTGATTGTTGTAGTCGTAGGAGTTATTTTGTTGATGCTAGTTCCTACACTTCTTTCAAAGAAGACTAATAAAGATGCAGTGATTCCATCTGTTGCATCCTCAGCTCACGGATACGGAATCACATATAACGCAGATCTGACTGGAGTCCCGGTCATCGATATTTATGAAGATTTCCAATGCCCAGTGTGTGCTCAATTCGAAGCAGCACAAGGTGACTACATTGAATCCTTGATTGCAGATAAGAAAGCAACAGTTGTTTACCACACACTTTCATTCCTTGGACCAGAATCAATTGCAGCAGCAAACGCTGGAGCTTGTGCTGCAGATGAAGGTAAGTTCTTAGACTTCCATAAGATGCTTTATGTAACTCAACCTAAAGAAAATTCAGGAGCATGGTCAAACGCTGCTCTTGCTGCCTCTGGTCAATCAGTAGGAATCACTTCTCAGAAATTCACCACCTGTGTGACCAAAGGAAAGTTTGCTGACTGGGTTGGAAATGTTGCAGCAGAAGGCGCGAAGAAGAACGTGAATTCAACTCCAACAGTATTTATCAATGGCAAAGAGCTCAATCGTGGAAATGATTACTACGATCGCAATTTGTTTAAAGCTGCAATAGAGCGCGGATAATTCTTGCGCTTTTCAATTCCAACGCCGACAACTTCAGCGTTTGAAATTGGTCCACTCACGATTCACATGTATGCCTTGTGCATCATTGTCGGAGTAGCGCTTGCAATCTGGCTTGGTAACAAGCGATTTCTTGAACGCGCAGAAAATGGTTTTGGTGTTGTCGCCGATGTTGCAATCATTGCTGTCCCTGCGGGCGTCATAGGTGGCCGCCTCTATCACGTCATCACTACGCCAGAAGATTATTTTGGATCCTCTGGCAATCCAGTCGAAATTGTAAAAATTTGGAATGGTGGCCTCGGCATTTGGGGAGCGATTTCACTTGGCGCCGTCGGTGCATATTTTGCATATAGAAATCTTGCTAAGGAGAAAGTTCTTCCGAGCTTCTTAACTTTTGCTGATGCACTTGCTCCGGCAATTTTGATTGCGCAAGCTTTAGGACGTTGGGGAAATTGGTTTAATGCAGAGCTATTTGGAAGACCACTTCAGGCACCATGGGCACTTGCGATTCCGGACTATGCACGTCCGGTTGGCTTTGAAAATTTCGAAACTTTTCATCCAACTTTTCTCTACGAATCTCTCTGGTGTTTACTGATTGCCTTCTTCCTCATTTCGCGACGGGTTGACAACAAGCCCGGTGCAATATTTACTCAATATGTTTTCCTCTACGCCATAGGACGTTTCTTTATCGAAAGTATTCGTATTGATAGAGCGCACCAATGGGCAGGACTTCGACTCAATCAATACGTTGCGCTCCTCGTTGTGGCGGGCGCTACAGCTGCCTTTCTCAAGATTTCACGCACTTCACGGTAGACTTTTCATATGGCTTTAGAAGATGTCTATCAACGCAACTTGCATCACCGCACTCACCGTGCGGGTTGGTTACGTGCTGCTGTTCTTGGAGCAAATGATGGATTGGTCTCTACTGCGAGTTTGATGATTGGTGTTGCCGCTGCAAAATCTGGCGAACAAGGTTTCTTAGTCACCGCAGGTGCAGCTGGAATCGCAGCAGGTGCAATGTCTATGGCTGTTGGCGAATACGTATCGGTTCGTTCGCAAAATGATATTGAAGAATCTGATCGCCTCCTTGAAATTCAACACTTGGCAATTGATCCAGAAGGTGAATTCGAAGAACTTGTACATATCTATATGGAACGCGGTCTATCACGCGAACTTGCAGTGCAAGTTGTTGATGCGATGCATAAGAAAGATCCTCTCGAAGCACATCTTCGCGATGAACTTGGTCAGCATCCACATACGAAAGCACGTCCAGTACAAGCCGCAGTTGCATCAGCACTTTCATTTACTGGTGGCGGCTTAATTCCATTTGCCGGCGCATTCGCTCCATCTTCAGGAGCGGCCGCAACAAGCATCGTCGGGTTCACAATCCTTGGCCTCGTAGCTACGGGCATCATTAGTGCGCGCACCGCTGGCTCAAAAATCTTGATTCCTACCCTGCGCGTAATCGGGGGCGGCATTCTCGGCATGGCCATCACCGCAGGAATCGGACAAGTCCTGCATGTGAGTGGCATCTAAAGCACCCCCTTGCTACGCTTTCCCAGCAGTTCGCGATACAAGTAGTACATATTTAGTCGGGCCAAAGTTGTCCCTTTTGTAACACTAAAAAAGGACAACGGGTTATGGCACTTTCATCAAATTACCCCGCAGCACAGGGTCTCTACGATCCTGCGCAGGAACATGACGCATGCGGCGTTGCGATGGTTGCCACCCTTAACAAAGTTGCCACACACGACATTGTTGAAAAAGCTCTGACTGCACTTCGCAATCTTGAACACCGTGGTGCATCAGGTGCTGAACCAGATAGCGGAGATGGTGCAGGAATTCTTATTCGCGTACCTGATGCTTTCTATCGCGCTGAAACAAAATTCGATCTCCCTGCAGAAGGATCTTATGCAACCGGTATCGCATTCATTGCTCAAGGTGCTGAAGTCCAGAGCGATATCGAAAAGATTGCAACCGAAGAAGGCCTGACAGTTTTAGGTTGGCGCGAGCTTCCAATTAATTCGAAATCTCTTGGCAAGACTGCGGTTTCTGTCATGCCAAAATTTGAACAGCTTTTTGTCGCTGGCAAAAAGAATGAATCAGGTATCGCACTAGATCGTTTAGCTTTTGCTCTTCGTAAGCGCGCAGAACACGCCCTTGATCTTTACTTCTCTTCACTGTCATCACAAACAATTGTGTACAAAGGAATGCTCACAACGGGTCAGCTTGAGGAATTCTTCCCAGATTTGAGCGATTCACGAGTTGTCTCACCACTTGCACTCGTTCACTCACGTTTTTCTACAAACACTTTTCCATCTTGGCCACTTGCGCACCCATATCGTTTTATTGCACACAACGGCGAAATCAACACCGTTAAAGGAAACCGTAACTGGATGCGCGCCCGCGAATCACTTCTGGAAAGTGATGTTATTGGCGGAGACCTCAAAAGACTCTTCCCAATTGTCGAAATGTCAGGTTCTGACTCAGCTTCATTTGATGAAGTTCTAGAACTTCTCTATCTTGGCGGGCGTTCGCTGCCACATGCAGTTCTGATGATGATTCCTGAAGCATGGGAAAACCACGCAACAATGTCTGCAAAGCGTCGTGAGTTCTACGCATTCCATGCATCACTGATGGAACCATGGGATGGACCAGCGTGCGTAACATTTACTGACGGACATCAAGTAGGTGCGGTTCTTGATCGCAATGGTCTTCGTCCATCTAGATTCTGGGTGACAGATGATGGGCTTGTTGTGCTTGCTTCTGAAGTTGGCGTTTTAGATTTCCCAGCAGAAAAGATTGTTCGTAAAGGTCGCCTGCAGCCAGGAAAGATGTTCTTGGTAGATATCGAAGCTGGTCGCATCATCGAAGATGATGAAATTAAAGATTCTTTGGCCGATGCAGCGCCATATGGAAAGTGGCTTGCTGATGGAATGATCAAACTTTCTGATCTTCCTTCACGCGAACACATTATTTATCCTCACAAATCAGTTATTCGCCGCCAGAAAGCATTTGGTTACACAGAAGAAGAAATCAAAATCATTGTGACTCCGATGGCAAAAGGTGGGGGAGAAGCACTCGGATCAATGGGAACCGATACTCCTATTGCCGCGCTCTCTGCAAAGCCACGCTTACTCTTTGATTACTTCACACAGCTATTTGCTCAGGTAACTAACCCACCACTTGATGCAATTCGTGAAGAGTTGGTCACAAGTCTTGGTGGCTCCATTGGACCAGAACATAATTTGCTCGATCCAGGACCTGAATCCTGTAAACAAATTTCACTCGCGTTTCCAGTGATAGATAACGACGAACTTGCGAAAATCATTCACGTCAATGCCGATGATGACTATCCAGGTCTGCAGTCATACGTTGTTCGAGGACTTTTCCCAGTTACAGGTGATGGCAACACACTTCGTACACGTTTAGAAGAAATCAAGAAGGAAGTTTCGCAAGCAATTACAGAAGGTGCCCGCGTCATTGTTCTCTCTGACCGCGATGGTGATGCTGAAGATTGCCCAATTCCATCTCTGCTTCTTACAGCAGCGGTGCACCACCATCTGATTCGCGAGAAGACACGTACAAAAGTTGGTCTTGTTGTTGAAGCCGGAGATGTCCGCGAAGTTCACCACGTTGCACTCCTTATTGGTTATGGCGCAGCGGCAGTTAACCCATACCTTGTAATGGAGACAGCAGAAGATTTAGTGAACCAAGGAATAATCTCTGGCATCACCCCTGAAAAAGCTGTTCGCAATGTCATTAAAGCTCTCGGTAAGGGAGTTCTTAAGGTCATGTCGAAGATGGGTATTTCAACAATTGCGTCCTACACAGGCGCTCAGGTTTTCGAAGCCATTGGTCTTGCACAAGATGTTGTCGATGAATTCTTCGTCGGCACAACTTCTCGTCTAGGTGGCGTTGATCTTGATGTTATTGCTGAAGAAACTATTAAGCGTCATCACTTTGCATATCCAGTCGGCGGAGAAATTCCAGGTGCAAAGCGCTTAGCAGTGGGTGGTGAATACCAGTGGCGTCGCGATGGCGAACCACACTTGTTCAACCCTGAAACTGTTTTCGCACTTCAGCATTCAACACGCAATAAGCGTTACGACATTTTCAAGCGTTATACCGACAAGGTAAATGATCAAAGTAAGACGCTCATGACATTGCGCGGTCTCTTTAAATTTAAAGATGGAGAACGTGCTCCAATTTCAATTGACCAGGTTGAGCCAATCTCTGAAATCGTAAAGCGATTCTCAACAGGTGCTATGTCTTACGGTTCCGTTTCTCAAGAAGTTCACGAAACTCTTGCAATAGCTATGAACCGCCTGGGTGCTAAATCCAACACCGGTGAAGGCGGAGAAGATCCTGCACGATTTATCCCGCTTGCTAACGGAGATTCTAAGAAGAGCGCCATTAAGCAAGTTGCATCTGGCCGCTTTGGTGTGACAAGTAATTACTTGATCAATGCAACTGATATTCAGATCAAGATTGCACAAGGAGCAAAGCCTGGTGAAGGTGGACAGCTTCCTGGATACAAGGTCTATCCATGGGTTGCTAAAGCACGTTATTCAACTCCGGGAGTTGGACTTATTTCACCTCCTCCTCACCACGATATTTATTCGATCGAAGATTTAGCGCAATTGATTCATGACCTTAAGAATGCAAATAAAGATGCACGTGTACACGTCAAGCTTGTTGCAGAAGTGGGTGTCGGAACTGTTGCCGCTGGAGTTTCGAAAGCGCACGCAGATGTCGTTCTGATCTCTGGCCACGATGGCGGAACCGGTGCTTCACCTCTGACTTCACTCAAGCACGCCGGCGCACCATGGGAACTCGGACTTGCTGAAACACAGCAGACTTTGTTACTTAACAACCTGCGCGATCGCATTGTTGTTCAAGCAGATGGTCAGCTTAAGACTGGTCGCGATGTTGTCATCGCAGCACTTCTTGGCGCTGAAGAATATGGATTTGCAACGGCTCCATTGGTTGTTTCTGGTTGCATCATGATGCGCGTCTGTCACTTGGATACATGTCCCGTTGGTGTTGCCACTCAAAACCCAGAACTTCGCAAGAAGTTCACTGGTAAGCCAGAGTTTGTTGAAACATTCTTTGAATACATCGCCGAAGAAGTTCGCGAAATCCTGGCTTCACTTGGGTTCAAGACTCTTCAAGAAGCGATTGGTCATGTCGAATATCTTGATACTCGCGATGCTGTTGATCACTGGAAAGCAAGTGGTTTAGATCTTTCACCACTTCTTGTTCGCCCAGATGTGGATTCTCCATTACACAACACAACAAAGCAGGATCATGGATTAGCAGCAGCACTTGATAATAAGTTAATTGAGTTATCCAAGGCAGCTCTCGAAAAGGGTGAGCCAGTTCGCATTGATGTTCCTGTACGCAACGTCAACCGCACTGTCGGAACCATGTTGGGTGCAGAAATCACTCGTCGCTATGGAGCAGAAGGACTTCCTTCAGGAACAATTGATGTCACGCTTCACGGTTCTGCTGGACAGTCACTTGGTGCATTTATTCCTCAAGGTCTAGCTCTTCGACTCTACGGAGATGCAAATGATTATGTAGGCAAGGGTATTTCTGGCGGTCGAGTTGTTGTTCGCCCAGATGAGAAGGCAACCTTTGTTTCAGAAGAGAATGTTATTGCTGGAAATGTGATCGGTTACGGAGCTACTTCTGGTGAAATCTTTATTAGAGGGCTCGCAGGAGAACGATTCTGTGTTCGTAACTCTGGTGCAACTGCAATCGTTGAAGGCGTAGGAGATCACGCACTTGAATACATGACAGGTGGAACCGTTGTGATTCTTGGACGCACAGGCCGCAATATTGCAGCAGGCATGTCTGGCGGTCGTGCATTTGTTCTAGATCTCAATACTGCTGTGGTGAACACCGAGATGGTTGATGTTCTTGCAGTTCCTGCAGATCAGAAGGAAATCTTGCGCGGACTCATCTCTTCATTCCACGTTGAAACAGGATCTGAAGTTGCAGAGAGCTTGCTTAAGGATTGGGATTCACAAATATCACGCTTCTCATTAATCATGCCACGAGATTACGCTCGCGTTCTCGAGGCAATTGAGAAAGCGACTCGTGAAGGTTTACCAGTTGATGAATATGTAATGGAGGTTGCAGCAAATGGCTGATCCAAAAGGATTTATGACAACTCCTCGCGAGACTCCCAAGCGACGTCCCGTTGATGTTCGTATTCAAGATTGGCGTGAAGTCTACGAACCGCAATCTATTGAGCATTTGCAGAAGCAAGCTGGTCGTTGCATGGATTGTGGAATTCCCTTCTGTCATTCTGGGTGCCCGCTTGGCAACTTGATTCCTGAATGGAATGACTTGATGTGGCGTGGCGATAAGAATGAAGCTATCGATCGCTTGCACGCAACAAATAATTTCCCAGAATTTACTGGTCGCCTTTGTCCAGCACCATGTGAAACAGCATGCGTTGTCGGAATCAATCGGGATGCAGTGACGATTAAACAAATCGAACTTCGCACAATCGAAGAAGCATTCGATGCAAACAATGTAAAGCCACTAGCTCCAGAGCGTCTGACTGGAAAGACAGTTGCAGTCATTGGGTCAGGACCTGCCGGACTTGCAGCTGCGCAACAACTTACTCGCGCAGGCCACACAGTCGCTGTCTACGAGCGCGCTGAAAAAATTGGCGGATTGTTGCGTTATGGAATTCCTGAATTCAAAATGGAGAAGCACATCGTCGATCGCAGACTTGCACAGATGGAACAAGAAGGCACACGCTTTCGTCCAGGTGTAAATGTGGGTGTAGATCTCACTGGTTCTCAATTGCGCACAAAGTACGACGCAATTGTTTTATCAATCGGTGCAACTCAATGGCGTGATTTGTCGATTCCGGGTCGCGAAAATAAAGGAATTTATCAAGCGATGGAATTCTTGCCATGGGGCAACAAGCAAGCACTGGGTGAAGTAAAAGAGCCGCCTATCAACGTTGCTGGAAAGCATGTAGTTATTTTGGGTGGCGGAGATACTGGGGCTGACTGTCTTGGGACATCAGTGCGTCAAGGTGCTGCAAGTGTTACTCAACTCGAGATCATGCCTCGCCCAACAGAAGAGCGACCATCTGCACAACCATGGCCGACTTATCCAATGATTTATCGCGTATCCAGCGCGCACGAAGAACTTGATAACCGAGTCTTCTCTGTCAGTACTCAAGAATTTGTTGGCGATGGAAATGGAAATCTCAAAGCGCTCAAAATTATTGAGACAAAGTTCGAAAATGGAAAGTTCGAACCAGTTCCAGGAACTGAAAAAGAAATTCCAGCAGATTTTGTATTCCTTGCAATGGGATTCACAGGGCCAGAAAAGTCAGCTCTCATCGACCAATTAGAAGTAGCACTAGATGATCGCGGAAACATCAAGCGTGATGAAAACTTCCAATCTTCAGAGGAAGGAATTTTCGTAGCCGGAGATGCTGGACGTGGTCAATCGCTGATTGTCTGGGCAATTGCCGAAGGACGTTCTGCGGCCGCTGCAGTGGACCGTTATTTGGCAGGGGAGACACAACTTCCTGCGCCGATTGAACCTACAACCCGATCGTTAACCGTTTAGAACTCGTTAGTACACAACAACCAAAGATAAGGTAGCCACATGCGTCGCGCGAAAATTGTTTGCACAATGGGTCCAGCAGTTGAGTCTCCAGAGAAAGTAAAGGAGCTCATTGCAGCCGGTATGAACATGGCGCGTCTGAATCTTTCACATGGCTCTTACGAAGAACATCAAGCACGTCTTGACCGAGTCCGCTCAGCAGCGAAAGAAGCCGGTAAAGCAGTCGCGATTCTTGTAGACCTTCAAGGGCCAAAGATTCGCTTAGCTCGATTTGAAAATGGTCCTCACGATTTAGCTCGTGGAGACATTTTCACGATTACAACCGATGATGTCGCAGGCACTAAAGAGCGCGTTGGAACTACATATAAAGGTCTGCCAGGAGATTGCAAAGCCGGAGATCGCATTCTTATTGACGATGGAAAAGTAACTGTCGAAGTAATTGAAGTTAAAGGCAACGATGTCATTACAAAGTGCATCCAGCCAGGTGCGGTCAGCAATAACAAGGGCATCAATCTGCCTGGTGTTGCTGTCTCAGTTCCGGCAATGTCAGAAAAAGATGAAGATGATCTACGTTGGGGACTTCGCGCTGGCGCAGATTTCATCGCTCTCTCATTTGTGCGAAATGCTGCAGATGTAAAAGATGTGCATGCAATCATGGACGAAGTCGGAATCCGTGTTCCGGTTATTGCAAAGATTGAAAAGCCACAAGCTGTTGAGAATCTCGCAGAGATCGTTGCCGCCTTTGATGGCATCATGGTGGCTCGTGGAGATCTTGGCGTAGAGCTTCCTATTGAAGATGTGCCAATGGTTCAAAAGCGCTGCGTAGAACTTTCTCGTGATGCCGCAAAGCCAGTCATCGTTGCGACACAAATGCTTGATTCAATGATCACCAATTCATCGCCAACTCGTGCTGAGGCAACAGATTGCGCAAATGCTGTCCTAGATGGCGCAGATGCCCTGATGCTTTCTGGAGAAACTTCAGTTGGCGAATTCGCAATTCAAGCCGTTGAAACAATGGCTCGCATCATCGAACGTACAGAAGAACTTGGACTCGATCGTATTCGTCCACTTTCTAATAACCCACGTACAAAGGGTGGAGCCATCACTAAGGCAGCAGCTGAAGTGGGTCTCATTGTTGGTGCAAAATTCTTAGTTACTTTCACACAATCAGGTGATTCAGCACGACGCATCTCTCGTCTTCGTTCACCAATTCCAATTCTTGCAATCACACCTGAGATCGGAACATATAACCGCCTTGCACTTTCATGGGGAGTCGAGCCTTTGGTAACACCGATGGTGAAGCACACCGATGAAATGGTGTTGCAGGCAGACAAAATGTTGATCGAAGGAAAGCGCGCAGAAATTGGCGAATCAGTAATGATTGTTGCTGGGTCTCCTCCAGGAATCCCAGGTTCTACAAATGCAATGCGTGTTCACACCGTCGGCGATGCCGTAAATGGTGTTGTTGCCGCATATCGCAAATAATTAATTTCGAATCCGCCCGCTCTTCCCATACGATAGGGGAGTACGCCTCGGTACTCCAACGGTAGAGAGGGCAGTCTCAAACACTGCATAGTGTCGGTTCGAATCCGACTCGAGGCACATGAGCAAAGACGCCATTTCGACTTCTCCAGATCGCAATGCACCAGTGCGCATTCTCG